>CAZMPL010000018.1:1713-22000 GCA_964567805.1 uncultured Pirellulales bacterium
ATGATAAGGCTTTGGAGATTCTTGAAAACAAACTCAAGAACGAACCGAACTCAATTTCCGCTGGTATAATAGCAGCTTCTGTTCTCGCGTACCAGAACAAGTTCGAACCGGCTATACTTATGCTGTCGAAAGTTCAGTCATTTTCACCGGATATTGCAACGCAGCAAATAGTTGACGGTGCCATAGTATTTTATTCGCGAAACATAAATATTTCACAGAACAAGGATGCACTTAATGCCGCACGTGAAGCGGCGATGCGTCTTACGAAAGGCCAGTTCTCTCAATCTGGATACCAGGAAATGCTTATTGAGGCGATGACTAATCTTGGTTTAAGTGACGAAGCTCGTCTGTTCGCTCAAAGTGTAACTACTACTATTAGTTCGAGAACCCAGAGTTATTATATCAATCAGGGAATACCGCAGCAATTGATACAGCAAATGAGTATTTCTTCACGGGTAAATGTTCGTACGTTAACTGGAAGGGTGCAGGATTTATCGACAGTACAATACAATAAAATAGTTGAATTATTGCAGGGTGACAAGAAAGATGCCGCGATAAGATTATTGATAACGGAATTGAAAACAATAGCGGGCGATTCACTTTTACCTGAGAGGTATAATTATAATAATTCTAATACAAAAAAACGAATTACGCTTGTTCATTCCAATAAACTCGAAGACAAAATTATGGAATTAGCAAATCCTGCGCCATCGAAAAATGTACGGCAGATGCTAATCTACGCACGTTTATGTGATTTGATTGACAGGAAAGATGAAGCGAAACAGGCATATGAAAAAGTTCTTGAATTCAGGCCGAAAGAGTTCGGTGCATTATTATGGCTTGCGTTCGAGAATGCCGAGACGGAGCCGGATAAAGCAATCAAATATCTTTTAGCGGTTGATCGCCGTTATCAAAATATCTTGGGCAGACAAATTTCAAGTTATATACAAAACAATTACAATAACCAGGAAAACTTCCAGGATATATATAAATTCACTTCAATGGCGACTTTGTACCTTGATAATATTAAGGATCCGAACTCGCTTGATTTAAGCTGGGCCGGCACTATTCCCCAAATTATAGCCAACTCTTATTCGAGAAATAATATAAGATTGCCACAGCTTTATTCTGAATCCCAATCTGTAAATGTGAATACAATCAATGGAATGGGTATGTCTGGAATAGATATGGGCGGCAATCCTAATCAGATTACCAGTCAGGAATTGCAAAAACTTATTGACAGGCGAAGGCAGGTTCATAACGAATTTTGCAAGGCAATGCTTAAAATACCTCAACTTGCGGCTCAGGGTTTCGCGTATCTTCATTCCGAAGCAAAAGCGAGAAACGCGGTGGATGACAGTATAGAGGCAATAGCTCTGGAAGCTTTGCTTAAATATAATTCATCAAGAAATAATCCTAATGGAGGCTTGATGAATACATATAGCTGGGGTACCGGGAAAAATTTCAGACTTCTTAGTCCGATGGAATTTCTGCTTTATCACAACTGGAAGAACGGTAAACTTGATGATTTTATTGAAAAAGTCACACCTGTACTTGAAAAAAATAATCGTATCGGCGAAATGAAACAATTAAAACTTTACGCTTCACTCTATATGGCACCGCCTGAAGATTTTGTCAACAAGGCAAAAGCTTTTATAGAAAGTGACATTATCGCGGGAAGTTCTTCTGCCTACAGTGTGATAAATAAACAAACAGCTCTTTCGCAAATTATCGAAATACGCTCCGACCGTTCATTAAAAGAAAATCTGAACCAGTTCTTAATCAGCATGATTGATATTAATAATTTGAGCAGCGTAAATCAGATCCAGGAAACTATAAGAGTTTACATGACTCAGCTTGTGAAGGAAGATATAGAATCCGCTAATGAGTTTCTTGAGGAAGTTGTCACGATATTTTTAGGCCCCAAAGATAAGCGTAATGAATTTGTCGCACAAAACTACAGCCAGACCCAGTCTTCCGGTTTTGGTATCAGGTCTTCCAGTATTAATATCAATAATAGTAATACCCAGAGAATACAGTTGTGTCTAAATCTCTTAAGAAACCTTGCACAAAACGGCGAGTTGCTTTTTACAATATTATCGCAGTTTGAAAATATAGAAAGCTATATTTCTGATATGCGTTATTATGTTCAGAACGGAATTGACAACGTAATTCAAAAAGCTGTCAACAGTTCATCTCAAACACCCGCGAATCAAGGTGATTTTACGGGATTACTGAGTATGCTCAATGGTTCTCCTTTCCTCTCGGATGTGAATTCCTTTAGAACTTTGCCTATAACTCAATTACAGAAAAGCAGTGTATATAGTTATATGCTTTCCAGGTTCTGGCGCAATCAGGGGATTCAATATAATAATTTTCGTTCTAATTTGAGGCAAACTCTTTTGAACAGTCTATCTCAGAAAAAAGTAGGCGAAGGATTCGGTACAGAATTATTAATCGCACAGCTTTCTGATAACAAACGCATGGGTGTTTATAACTGCATAGCGAATTACTGGGACCAGTTCCAGAAATTAGACGCCGCGAGACAACAGGAAATAAGTGTAATGATTTGTGAGACTGTCGGATTAGCTGTACCAACAGACAATTCCATATCCGAAGATTTGAAAACTATTATTGCACAGCTTAATAAACTCATGCGTGACGCAAGCCAGGAGAAAGTAAACGCGTTTTTGAAAAACAAGAAAATAGAAGATTTTAATATTAACGATTCTCAGTTTTATGAGTATTCGATAAATCTTGTTGGTTCTTTAGCATCTTATGATGTAGATTCTTCTGTTAAGATAATGATTCAAGCCGTAAAAGTTATCGAAGACGCGAAAAACCGGGGAAAATTTCAGCGAAATTATTCGAACAGGGATTTTATATCAAATATTTTAGGCAGGATGCAGGACGAACAAGGCTACATGTCTTTGGGTTCTGTTGGTTTTATTGTTAAACTGTTTCGGGATGTAAATGAGCCTTCGTTGGATTTAGAACCTTCTTATGTTAATCAGTATGAAAACGGTCTTTATGAACGTTACAGGCAATTTAATCCATCTAATAATAACAATCTCGCAGCATTGAAGAATCTTTATAGTGAACTCGGGCTATATGTCGGCCAGGGAAATCTTTCCGGGATTAGTATTTTCAGGAGAATCTTTGAAAGCGGCAACTGGAACGAAACCGTTATTAACGATGCTGCCAACTGGGCAAAGGAACAGATCGAATCAGGGAATTATCCGGACCTCGCGCGGGCTTTAGCCGCGGATGCGTCTTTATATAAGCAGCGGCGGAATATGAATCGAAATCCAGGAAACACAACCGTGTCACAGGATAATTCGATATTAGAAACAGAGCAGTATTATTTGAATTCACTGGCGGATTCGAATCTGCCTGTTTTGTGGCGCCTTATGGCAAATTATTCTATGACACAGAATAATACCAATCTGGTAAGTGAGAAGTTATTAAAGCAATCGGTCGAGCTTATCATAAAAGCATGGAAAACGTATCCTAATCTGAACGCACAATATTGTACAAATACAATAAGTAGATTTATTAATATTCTTGTCCCTGAAAGAAATCAGCAGACCCCATGGGCTCCCAGTGGAAGTAACATGAATCAGGTATCAAACACATCAACTGTTACCAGGGCGGAATGGACCGACGCCGCCGCGAGAATGTCCGATGTCTATACAGCATTCAGACAGCCTGCGCCGGTAACTATTCCCGTATCGACTGGACGCACATCTTACCAGTCTTCGGGATATGAGAGTAATCCGCAAATTCAGCTTGCGATGCTCGAGATAAACCTGATTTTGGACCGTGACGATGCGGTGCGAGCCATGCTTGATGGTTTCGACAGCAGGGCGGGGACATATATAGATTGCTGGGCTTTGCTTGTAAAATATAATAAACCTGATATTCTTAAATCTGTTGTGGAAAAGCAATGGAGCAACAATATAACAAGGTCTGGAAATATTCTCTTCAGCAAAGATATAGAGCAAAATCTGCCCGGCTGTCTTAATGTAATCCAGTCGGAAGATTTGAAATTTCTTGCGAATATTCTCATAAGCTCGCTCCCTGATGAAGGTAATAATGCACAAAGGGCGACTGTTCAGCGTAATGAGCGTCTTAAAAATCTGGCGGTAACAATCGGACAAATTACTTTTAACTCGACACAGGTTAAGCAGAGAATTCTTGAAGTATATATCAACGAAACCCAGCTTATTCCGCTGGTTACAGAACACCTCGCGGAAGAAGGTAAAAAAATTAATTTAAGTACTCTGATAACAAGTCAGGACTCGAATTTAATCAGAACACAGAGCCAGCTTGTTGTTGCGTATTGTATAAGCAGTCTTTTAAAAGGTGACCCGAATGTTTTTATCCAGACAGTTCGAGCCTGTGATGTATATGTAAGTCAGAACCAGAATCAGCCGCAGGGAGCAAGGCAGGTTATAGAGAATATGGGCCGCCAGTTGACAAACATAACAGAAACCATACGAACTAATTGGACCGTATCCCAGGTTTCATCGTTGGCAACCGCCACAACGGAATATCTTGCGAGTTCTAACGCCAGGAATTACAGTCCGGGACGTTTAATGAGTGATCTTATTGCTTTTTATGTTCTTGCGAACAGGGACAATGAGATACCCGCGGCAATAGAAAGAGTAAATTACGAAATGCGGCAAAACCTGCGGAACTATCTGAATTTATCGGAATTAAGTAATTCTCTGGCTCGCTTTACACGAGAAAGAAACCTGACTGTTAAAGAGCGTATCGAAATAATCAAGCGTTTTTATCAAACCGACCCGGTTCAGGATGCGCTGGAACGCGATAATAGAGCCGATATGGTTTCATATCTTACAAATAATAATTTATTGTCACGGCAGGAAATCGACCAGAATAGAGAATTGTTGAAAGATTTGTTTATACAAACCAAGAAAATACAGGCCTTTTTAAAGGCTTCAAACGTTACGGATCTCGTTTCTGTTGGGAATGAGTCTCAGTTAAGGCAATACGTTACTGCTCTTTTGAATTCGACTATGTGGCAGGATAGTGACCTTTGTAAAAAGATACTATTACAAGCCAAATTTCTATATGTTAGAGCCGGATGGTCCAGTGAAAACACTGGAATCAGGCAGCCCGATATGAATCAGGGAAACGAGCAGCGTTTATCAGGTGATCAATTTATCTCAAGTATTATGCTCCAAAGGAGAGATTCGAGCAGTTTTTCTTACGCCGAGATTGGTATTATTGTTGAATTAACCCGTGACGCGAACAGTCCGCAGATTGTCTTGAGCCAGGAATATTTGCAGAGAGTCAGCAGTGCGATTGCCAACAACTTCAGACAGAATTTACAGCGAGAATATAATAATAACCAGTTGGAAGCATTAAAGGTATTTTATTCCCAGGTCGGTCCTTATTTCGGAAAAGGAGATACTTCCGGATATTCGATGTTCTGGAGTAACATAATTATGGAACGCATGGGGAGCTCGAATATCGAACCAATTAAAGAGTGGGCGAAAGAACAGATTGAAAAAGGCGAGTATCCGAATCTTGCGAAAGAAATATCATTTACAGCATTGCGTCAAAACGCTTTTGCTTCGAGGGGATTAAGGATTAATACCTCTCCAGTAGCCAACGAATATGATAAAACTATGAGAAAATATTATCTTGATGTGTTGGCCGATTCTAAACTTTCTGTTATATGGCGTTTAATGGCGTTGGAAGAATTCCGAAAACGAACCTTGTTCGATACTAATCTTAACGATGAAAACGCTGATGTGATTTTCAAGGCAATTCCTCTTGTAATTGAAGCTTTCGGTTTGTATCCGGATTTGCATGAAACATACTATACTAATCTTGTAGCCGCTTTTACGAAATTGCAAAACAAGCCGAACTGGAAAGAGCTTGCCGGTAAATTGTCCGAAGCATATGAACGTTTCAAAACAGGAGGAAATGAAATACCGGCAGAATCACATTCAGCAGGAGAAATTTCATTTCTTCAGCAAACTGGCCGACCTGTGATTACCGCAGTTGCTAATGTAAGTGGTGGATTTGGTAGCGGTTCAATTCCATCTCGTGGCGGAATGAGAGGCGATCCATTCCCTCCTCCTGTTATTATGGACAGAATGGGAACAGTAAGGGGTAATGTACCATCTTCAACTTCTGTTCAAAATGAAATCGATTCGGCTGATTTGTCTATGCTCGAAATCAGGCTTGCTCTTGATCAGGATGAACTTATAGAAAAGCAACTGAATAGTCCGAACAGTTCTCTTGGCCGGAGTCTCGATGTCTGGACGCTTCTGGCACAGCATGGTAAAGATGCTTTGCTGAATAATATTATCGAAAAAAACTGGCAGAATGTTTCGTTACAAAGCAAAGCGTTGTTTACAAAAAATATGGAATCGAACATCGGGCGAAGTCTGAAGCAAATCTCTCGTGATGATATACGTTATTTTGCTGAAGTCGTATTATCTTCGTTATCCGATTCGAAAGTAAAGGATGAAGTTCCGATAGTTTCGCACAAAGACAGGGTGACTCGCCTGGCGGAACAGTACTCGAAAGTAAATTTCAGTGATTATATTATAAAACAGAGAATTCTTGCTCTTATGATAAATGAGCCTGACGCGCTTAAATTCTTAAGCGATAGTCTCACAGAACAGGTCGCGAAAATTGATTTAAATTCTCTTTTTTCCAATTTCGATACCGCTGCACGTGAACAGTTTAATCTTGTATTGGCAAATAGCTGCGAAAAACTTCTTAAAGGTGACCCGAATAATTTTATTAAAATAGTGAATACTGTTTCCGCAAATCCAGTAAGTTCACAGGGAGTCCTTAAAACCGAACTTCTAAAGACAATAAGTGACAATTTGATAAAGACTGTCGATTGTACAAAAAATAACTGGTCTGTAAATCAGATGGCGGCTTTCGCGTCTGCTTCAACAGAAATATTAGCACAGGATTCGCTTTCTCTTAGTAATTCGAATGTATTTTTTATTAATCATTATATATATTTTGTTTTGGGGCAGAAAGGTGATGAATTACAAAATTCGTATCGACGCTTTGCTTCAATGCCATCACGGATAAAGCAGAATATGGAGCGTTATGAAAGATTGCGGGAATATTATACTCAATTATCCGGCTATCTGGTTAATAAAAATCTTTCTGTCGAGCAAAGGCTTGATATTGTCAACAGTTTTAATAGTGCCGATTGGATTAAAAATTCAAGCAATCAGGTTGGTCGAGGTGTTCAAAATTTCAATATAGTTCAGTTACTGATAGAGAATAAAATATTTTCGAGACAGGAAACCATAGATAACGCTTCTTCTTTCGCGGAGATGGCTTACCCGGCGATAAATAATTTTCTTAATATAAAAAATGCCGCGGAATTTAGCCTTGATTCGTACCAGCTTGATTCCTATGTTTACAGTCTTGTGTCATCAATTACAATTTACGATACAGATTTGATATTTAAAATTATTACCAAGTCAAACGAGCTGTATCAGCAAATATTAAATTCCGGCACGATGAGGGGGGCACCATTCGGATCGGATTTTACCGGTAGAAT
The DNA here is from genome assembly GCA_964567805.1 of uncultured Pirellulales bacterium. Lineage (GTDB taxonomy): Bacteria > Planctomycetota > Phycisphaerae > Sedimentisphaerales > Anaerobacaceae > JAFGPS01. Next base: position 9,284 of record CAZMPL010000018.1, read on the forward strand.
TCTTTCTCGTCTCATTCAGCAGGATGCCAACACTCTCGAAGGTTTAAAAATAATTATTAAATTAATGCGTGACACAAAAGAGACAACTATCATTCCTGACAATAATATATTTCAAATAGACAGGCAGATAGCAAACATTCTCACGCAGGCGACACAAAACCAAAGGTCACCATTAGATATTATTCAAAATGTATATAAACAACTCGGGCCGTATCTTGATAAAGGTAACGCATCCGGAATTTCGGGCATTTTCGGTACTTTGTTCTCTAATATGCAATTGAGGGACAATCAGTTATATGATTCGATAATACAATGGTCACACCAGCAGGCTCAATCAGGGGATTATCCTTTGCTTGCCCGTGAAATAGAAATGATGGCGATTGTTTACAGCAGCAGGCCTGCATTCGGGATGACAATAGATTCGGAAAAGGTCAAACCGGTTGTAGAATATTATCGAAACGTTATTAACGATGAAAATTTGCCTTTAGCATGGCGTTTGATGATGATTCACTCAATGGAAAACTGGATCAATTATCCGGCTTACGACGAGCTTGCCGACCAGGCTGTCAATGTCTTGACAACCTGCAGTAATCAATATACTGTTTTCTCATGGGACCTGTATTCGAATCTTCTGAACCGTTTTATTCGTTCGGCTCATCAGGCAGCATCCGAGGTGATGCGGCCGAATAATGCTGAATACGATTTTTCGCCATTACGTTCGGATTGGATGAATACCGCGTCGAAGGCTCTTGATTCGTATATGAAATATCGCGACAAGCGAAATACTTTGTCTCCGTCACTCTCCAATGTTCAGGGAGGGTTTCGTCAAAATTCATCTATATCAGAACTTGTCATGTTAGAGATAAGTTTGCTTCTGAAAGATAACCTGGCCGCGAAAAAACTTCTCTGGGACAATAAAGGGACATTAAAAACAAGTTCATGCTCGCTTTCTCTGCTTATTCAATACCAGGACAATTCACTTTTCAAAGAGTTTGTCGCGGAAAATATCGAAGGTGTCAAACTTGATTCTCGCGGCATTTATAATTCTCAACTGGAAGACAGGCTTACCGAATCCTTAAAAAATATATCTCGTCAGGATGAGCAATATCTTATAAAACTGTTTTTATATGCTCATAACAACAGGTATCAGGGATCGGGTTATTCTTCTTTCGGCGGACCGGGCAATCGTTCTACACGTCAGCAGAGGCTGAAAACGCTCGCTGAGCAATTTAATGAAATCGAATTTGAAAATGAAATCCTGAAGAAAAATGCTTTAATTTACCTTGTTCAGGAAGCAAGTGTTCTGCCGTATATTTCAAAAGCGGTTAGTGAGCAAACGAAAAAAATAGAAATGGCATCGATGAGTGTCAGGTCATCGAATGTGTATATATTGGACAATCCTGATTTTCAAATATGTCTTGCGGACAGGATGAGGATGCTCATGGATGGTGACGCGAATGGATTTACAAGTTTGTTAACTGATTCGAAATCGATATATGATCCGAATCGTGATATGGGAGATATAATTTCAACCGCGATGATTTCCGCCTACCTTCGTGTTATCACGGGGACGGACTGGGACGCGAAAACGCTGCCTGCTTTTCTTACTGTTTCCAATAAGCTTCTTACGACCCTGAATAACAGGGGATTTAATTCAATTGTAATTCAGCTTATGTCCTGTAAAATTGCCTTATTATTGCTTGCCGAAGATTCGTCGAATATTAGTCAAAATACAATGCAGGAAATAGAATCTACATTTAATTTATTAACTCCGTACCAGGAAATGTTCAGAGGTTCGAGAAACAGCAACTTATCTATTCGAAATAATGATGTTATTGTTGCGCATCAGGTTATGGCCAGATATATGAATTCTTCGAACATGGCGTTCGAAAAGCGAATGGAACTTCTTAAAAAGCTTTACAGTATAAAGAGGTTTTCTGACGCGATGAATCAGCCGAACAGCAATTCGATGCTTGCTCTTGTTTCTAACGAACGTATGTTCAGTATGGACGAGATTTTTAAAAATGCCGATACTTTGATGTCACTGCCTGTTGCCTCACAGGCGGATTGGCAGTTTCTTGCAATGTTTCAATCGAGACAGGGACTTATGGACGACGCGGAAAAAACATGGCAAAAAGCGGTTGAAAGTGGAATTAAAGCTGATACTCCCTGGACCGGTATGCGAGAGTATATTAATTTTTTGAACAGTAATAATCTTCGTGACAAGGCTCTTGAGTATTTGCGTTCCTATAATACGAATTCATTATCACCGAAAGCTTTGGCTGAGTACAATAATTTAATTCAGTCGCTATCGAATCAGATATAAAAGCAGGGGAATTTGATTTTATGGAAAATACAGAAGAACATATTGAGAATTTTATAAAGCACGTAAAAAACCGTTTGAATAAACATTTTGGACTTACGGTTCTGATAGGTTCTCTGGCCACAGGCGGAGTAATTATGACCGTGATTGCTCTTGCTTATATACTGCGAGGCTATCATGTCCCTTTGTTCTGGTACCCGGTATGCTTTGTGTCTGCTTTGTTTTTGGGAGGATGTTTCTGGCTTTATTTTAGAAAATCTCATGACCAGGCAGCGATATTTTCAGATAAATTCTTTGCCCTGAAAGATACTGTTCGCTCGTATTCGGGATTTCATAAAGCCCACAAAAGCTCCGGCTTTTATAAGCTTCAGGCGATGCAGACGGAAAGCTACATTTCCTCGATTCCGATTGATAAAATCAAATATAAATGCCCGCTTGTTGTTTTAGTTATCGGTATTATTCTGATTCTCACTTCCGGCTTGATGGGTTTTAAAGATGACAGCCCGATTATACAGCAAAGGATTGAGCGGGAAAAACTCATGCTTGAAAGCACTCAGTTGATAAACCAGCAGATAAATGAACTCATGGAGCAGATGCAGGAGGAACTCGAAGAAAAAGACCTTGATAAAATAGTTGATATGAATGAAGTTCGCCAGAAAGCGGAAGAACTTCAGGAAACACCCGATATTAAGGACGCGATGAGACAATACGCACAGCTCGAAAGAGAGCTTGGCGAGGTTTTGTCGAAACTGACTCAGCGTCAGGATGAGCAGCTTCTTGAGCGTATGGGAAAGGAACTTCAAAAAGATGATGACACGAAGGCGCTCGGTAATCAGTTGACACAGAAGGAATTTGATGCCGCCGCTAAAGAAATGGAGAAATTCGAAATCGACCCTAACTCGGTGATGGAAATCCAAAAGGAACAAATTGAGAAACTGAAAGAAATGGCCGCGAGAATGACTCAGGAAGTTGAAAAAAATGGATCAGCCGCGAGTCAGCAGTCATCTCAGGGACAAACACAAAATTCTCAGCAGGCAAATCAGAATCAGCAGAGTAATCAAAACCAGCAAGGTAATTCGCAAAAGAATCAGCAATCAACCTCAGGTCGCCTCGCGCAAATGACACAGAAGTTAAATCAATCCGCTCAGGCACTAAGCCAGGCAATGCAGCAGGCGATGAGTAATCAAATGCAAAACGGCCAAAATCAGAACGGCCAGCCCCAAAGCGGACAATCTCAAAATAATCCATCACAAAATAACCAATCACAAAACAATCAATCCCAGAACGGCCAACCACAGAATAACCAATCTCAGAATGGTCAGCCTCAAAATAATCAACAGTCATCGGGACAAATGCAGCAAATGATGCAGAGTGCCAACCAGAATCTTGGGAATATGGGCCAGTTTCTTCAACAATTGGACGCGAAACGTCAGGCACAAGCTATGATGCAGGGCATGCTGAATTCACTCGCCCAATCTCAAGCTGGATTAGGACAAATGCCGGGCAATGGCCAGATGCCCGGTTCAGGTAATATGCCCGGCCAGAACGGTCAGGGACAAGGAATGGGCCAGAACGGCCAAAATGGTCAGAATGGACAGAACGGCGGCGGTATTGGTGGACGTGAAGCTGGAGTTGGCTCAAGTCTCATAAAAAATACCGACACTGGAAAAGAAGCGCCCGCAGGAGAAGCGACAAAATTGCAGGGCACACATACTAACGGCGCATCGACAACCGCACTGGAAGAATCAGGCTCCGGGTCGGGCAGTTCTTTAGGTACTCTTGAAAAGGACCCGGAAGAATATATGAGACAGGTAGAATCGTTTATACGTCGCGAGGATGTGCCTGAATCGGTAAAAGCAGGAGTAAAAGCATATTTTGAAAACATTCATAAAACTAATGAGGGAAATTGAGCAATGACAGATCACATATCAGAAACATCGGACCAGAAGAAACACGCGAAGGATTACAGTGACAAATTGCATCATACTGCTCGAAGCAATCAGTCTGAAATGTCGGAAGAGGAAGCACAAAAGGTAACAGAACAATTTCGCTCGGTTTTTAACATTCTAAAAACGGAGATTCAGAAATTTATCGTAGGACAGGACGATGTCATTGAAAAGGTTCTCAATGCTATTATCTGCGGCGGACACGTTCTTCTCGAAGGCGTCCCCGGGCTTGGAAAAACCGCGCTCGTACATACAATCGCGAAAACTTTGCGTCTTAGTTTTAAGCGAATTCAGTTCACTCCGGATTTGCTTCCTTCTGATATAGTAGGTTCGAACATTCTTATTCAGCGTGACAATCAGAAAGCTTTCCAGTTCGAGCCGGGACCTGTTTTTTGCAACATCCTTCTTGCCGATGAAATTAACAGGGCGACTCCGAAAACACAATCCGCTCTTCTCGAAACAATGCAGGAGAAAAGTGTCACTGTTTCCGGCACGACACACTTGCTTACTATGCCGTTTTTTGTCCTCGCGACACAAAACCCGATTGAGCAGGAAGGAACATATCCTCTGCCGGAAGCACAGCTTGACAGGTTTTTCTTCAAGCTTCATGTCGAAATGCCGAGTCACGACGAATTCGCGGAAATATTAAGACGCACAGGCGGAATATCCGAGCCGGAAATCCAGCCGGTAGCTAATGGTGATGAGATTCTCCAGATGGGTAGAACAATTCGTTATGTTCCAATCGAAGATAGCATACAGGACTTCCTGATTCGTGTTGTTCGTTTGACTCATCCTCGTGACCCGCAGGCTCCGGAAGATGTTAAAAAATATGTGCGTCATGGAGCGTCACCGAGAGCGGCTCAGACGATTTTGGCCGCTTCAAGAGTACGTGCGCTTTTGTCGGGAAGGTATCATGTCTCCGCTGAAGATATCGAAGCGGTTGCGATTCCCGCAATGCGGCACAGGCTTATAATGAGTTTCGAAGGTGAAGCGGAAGGTAAAACACCGGACCAGATAATCCGAACCGTCCTGAATTCTGTCTCGGCGTAAGATGAAACATGATTTTGCAAAACAGTATTTTGCGAAATATTGAAAGGAATCTGTGTTATGTTACTTACTGATCCGGCATTCATCCGAAAGCTCGAATCTCTCTATCTTCTGGCTCGCAAAGTGCTTGGCGGCACACTGCAGGCCGACCGCAAAAGCACCAAAAAAGGGGCCGGTATTACTTTCGCCGATTACAGTGAATATTCAATCGGTGATGACCATCGAGCGATTGACTGGCGTGTGTATGCGAGACTCGAATCGCTTATGATAAAGCTTTTCGAAGTGGAAGAAGACGTAACAATATATTTTCTGCTCGATGCAAGTCACTCTATGGATTCGAAATTCATATATGCCAAACAGCTTGTCGCGGCTCTTGCTTATATTGCTTTGCATAGTATGGATAAAATTGTAATTTACGGCATGACCGACCGTCTGTCGCCAATTACAACACCAACTCTCGGACGAGGAAAAACTCTCGAAGTTTTACAAGCTCTCGAAGATACAAAAACTTTCGAGGGTACTTCTGATTTTAACAAAGCAGTCAAAACACTTCAGCAATGGCACCCAAGAAGGGGAATGGTTATTCCTGTTTCGGATTTTTTCTTTCCTGACGGCTATCAGGACGGATTAAAATTTCTTCAATGGAACAAGCATGAAGTTTTCTGCATTCAAACACAGGACCTGGCGGAAAGGAAATGTCTTCTTAAAGGTGATGTTGAGCTTGAATGTGTCGAAACACAGCAGCGGCGAAAAATAACTATAACCGGAAGCATTGCATCCGCATATGAACAGGCAGTGAGCGAGTGGAATAAGGAAGTCGAAACTTTTTGTTCACGTCACGGTATTGGTCATATATCCGCAACTTCCGAAATACCTTTCGATGAAGTAATTCAAAAATTTCTGCGAAGAGGAGGACTGGTAGCTTGAATTTTCTGCATCCGTTATATTTCTGGGTAATTTTGGGAATCATTCCGCTTGTCGGGGTATATCTTCTCAAGGTTCGACCGAGAAGAAAACCTACTACAGCGTTTTTCCTCTGGCAAAGACTTTTTGACCAGAAACGTTCTACAAGCCTGTTTCAGAAATTGCGTGACATATTGAGCCTTTTATTGATGATACTTGTATTTATCTCGATTGTTCTGGCGTTGACTGTTCCGGTATTTAACAATGAACAGTTGAAAAGCCTGCTCATAATTATTGACAACAGCGCGTCTATGAGCGCGAAAAGTGAAAGCGGCACACGTCTCGACGAAGCCCGGTCGCTTGCGAAAGATATAATAAGAAGCATGAACCAGAATCAGCAGGCCGCGGTCGCGACAATGTCACTTGATATCAGCTACATGAGTCATTTTACATCGAGCCCGCGAACCCTGATTGACGCGGTTTCACAAATCGAACCCTCCGATTGCCCGTTTAATGAGAATATTTTGCGTTCGCTATTCAGCCGCGGACGTTCAAATAATACAGGTGATCCTAATTCCGAAGCAAATGCATTGCCAGCTATAAGTGACGATTACAGGATTCTCCTGATAAGTGACGGCTGCGGCATGGACTCGAATGTGCCGGATTTTGTTGAACTATTCAAAGTAGGTGATAAAAAAGACAATGTCGGTCTTATCGCGTGTGACCTTCAACGTATAGGAGGAGCTTTGCAGAGCAATTCACAGCCGATTGACCAGCTCGAATTATATTTCCAGATAGCTTCATCAGCGGAGCAGACAATCAACGCGGATTTGCTCGTTCAGTATGGCCCGAATCGTATCACGAGGAAACTGATTCCGCTGGAAATCCGACCTGGAATAAATAAAGCTGAACAGTATGTAATTACTAATACATTACCAGTTGGTGATGTTACAACACAGGAACAGGCGGATTTGTGGACCATTCAAATTGATTACGAAGATGCTCTTGAAAAGGATAACATCGCTTATCTGACGGTCCCGCCGAAACAGGCTATTCGGGTTGCGGTCGATTCGAACGACTCATATTTTTTGCGACATAGTGTCATCGCGTTTGCCCAGACCAGCGGCGACCTGGTTTTAACCGATTCACAACCTGATATTATTCTCGCGAATGGAGAACCTTCTTCGCAGGGCAATTCGATTCTTTTCAATCCGGCTTCTTCAAGCAACTGGTGCGGCGAATTCGGTGAGCCTCTTGTGAATGTTCTGCCGCGTATTTTGATTGAGGACCATCCTCTATTGAGACATTGTGATATCGAATCTATTCCATTTATCGGCGCGAAAGAAGTTAATCTGCCGCACGATAGTTTCGTATTGGCTGAAAATGCCGACCATGTCCCTTTGATTTATATTGTGAATGACAGTGACAAGAATGCGGTTGTTGTTAATATGAATATAAGTGACAGCGAATTTTACTACAGTGCATGGTTTCCTGTAATTATATATAACGCCGCGAAAAATCTTATGGGCAAGTCGGAACATGTTGCCTCGATTTATACGATAGGTTCGATTGTACCTGTACCGGCTGTGCAGGATGGACGTATTTCAAAAGTGGTTTGTAATACGTGGGTGTCAAATAAAGACTCTTTGAATGATGAAAAAATGAAGCAGGTTAGTGAGACAAAAATAAATGAGGATGAAGTTCAATTTGTCGCACGAAGTTTGGGTTTTTATAATTTCCCCGGAGTTTCTGAGAAATGGCAAATCGGGACAGGTTTGTTGAACAAATCGCAAACGATGATAAATAATGATATAAAGGAAACATCACTTGCGATTAATCGCGGCATGCCGCCAGGTTTCCTGCTTAGTGTTTTGGCTTTGATTGTTCTTGTTACCGAATGTTTACTATACCATCGACGAAAAGTAGGTTAGTTTATGTATCTTGTTAGCTATAGACCATTAGTATTACTGTTATTGCTGATTCCGGTGCTGGTAAGTTTTAAATACAGTCTTGTTGACAGGCCGCTAAAGTATCGAATATCAGCTTCCATTCTGAGAATCATGTCGATTGTTTTGATAATTCTCGCGTTGTCACGACCTTTCATCCCGCAAAAAGTCGATGGTTTACACGTAGTTTTTCTGATTGATGTTTCCGAATCGATAGACCTTCAATCTGCATGTGGCGCGGTTGAAGAGGTAAAGAAATGTGCCGAGCAGCTTAATTGGTCCGACTCATGGGATTTATTTTTAGTTGCCGATGGAATCAGGCGATGCGAATCTTTCGAGCAGGCATCCGATTTGCTTAACGAATGGATACAGACGCTTCCCGATGACAAGTTCAGGAGTTCCAGCAAGCTTTCACAGGCTTTGCTTTCTACGAGGTTGCTGTTCCCGGCGGATAAAGCCCGTCGGATTGTACTATTTTCTGACGGTTGCGAAACACACGACACGTTTTCTGAAACAATGAATCTTCTATCGAAAGAAAATATCGATGTGCGATTCCAAAAACTCGGAAGTCTGAAGGAAAAAGAAGTTTGTGTGAAATATCTTAAAACAAATACACCCGACGCATTTGAAGGAGAAAAAATTCGTTTTTCTACTGAAGTTATAACGAATTCAGAAATCCCGGCGAAGGTAAAACTTGTTCATCAGGCCGTTGTTGTTCAGCAGCTTGACGCGGTCCTCGATCCGAACAAGGATAATATTTTCACTTTCGATGTGGAAATGACAACTCCCGGAGCAACACACTGGACGGTTGAAGTCTCTCCGCAGGATGATTATTTCCCGATAAACAACCAGGCTAGCTGCACGGTGAACGTTGGAGGCAAGCCAAGAGTTCTCGTACTGCATGAAAAAGCAATGCAGATGAGACCATTCACAAGAGCTTTAAACGAGCAGAATTTTGTTGTTGAGGCTCGTGACAATCACGGCGTACCGGAAACGCTCGAAGAATTGCTGGCTTTTGACGCGTTGATTCTCGCGAATATCCCTGCGACTGATATAAAGCCAACGCAAATGGAAATGATAAAAAAATATGTCACCGATTTCGGCGGGGGCCTGATTATGCTCGGTTCCAACAATAGCTACGGACTCGGGGGCTATTTCAAAACTCCTATCGAGGAAGTTTTGCCTTTGACAAGCAGGTATGAAAAAGAAAAAGAGCAGCCTTCAGTAGCTATGGTTCTTGTTATTGATAAATCCGGGAGCATGAGCGGTGTTCCAATTGACCTTGCAAGGCAAGCCGCTAAAGCTACGGTTGAACTATTGGGAAAACAGGACCAGATTGGAGTAATTGGTTTTGACAGCCAGCCGTATATTGTCAGTGACTTGCGCAGCGTAATGGAAGCAGAGTACATAAAATCAGCTATCGATACGCTTGCCGGGAGCGGCGGAACGAATATGTATCCGCCTATGACCGCAGCTTTTCAAATGCTCGATACCGCAAACGCGAAAATTAAACATGTGATTATTCTTACCGACGGAAGAAGTCAGCAGGCGGATTTCCAGGGACTCGCTTCCGAAATGGCAAACGCCGGTATAACTATTTCTACTGTAGCAATTGGTGACGCGGACAGACAGCTTCTTGCTTCTATCGCGGAAATAGGGCAGGGCAGGTATTACGAAACAACTGACCCGACTACAATCCCGCATATTTTCACGAAGGAAACAGTTGAGACCTCGCGCACTGCGGTTAAGGAAGATATTTTCAGTATTGTACAGACCGGCGACCATCCCATGCTGAACGGAATCGATGAAACCGAGCTTCCTGTCGTACTCGGATATGTTATGACGCGTGCGAAACCGGCGACACAGCTTCTCTACACACTCGATTCCGGTGATCCTCTGTTTGCTGTGTCCAGGTATGGGCTTGGAATGGGAGCCGCTTTTACAAGTGACCTCACGAACAGGTGGTCGAGCCAATGGCTGAACTGGAAAAAATTCGGAATGTTCTGGTCCCAGGTCATACGCGCAGTTGTGCGCAGAGATTCGGTCGAGGGGCTTTATGTGAGTCAGACTTCCGACAAAGATTTATGGAAAATCGATTTGACACAAAGCGACAAAGCAGGGCGATTCGTATCTGGAATTAACTGGGACGCACAAATCACTGACGAAAACGGGAATATCACTGTCGTCGGATGCACCGAGTGCGGCTTAGGAAAATATTCGCTTAATATTCCTGTTCAGGACAGGAAAAGATATTCTCTTCGTTTGTATAATCGTGATAGTGATAAAATAAAAATTCTGCATTTTCACAAGCCGTATCCCGCCGAATATAATCTCGCCGCGAAAGCCGATGCCTCGTTCAGCAAGATTAAACCTCTCAGTATAGATAATATTCACGATGATATCATACCAATTGAAACGCGAAAATCTATTGCTCATATTTGCTATCTTATAGCGTTGTTTCTAATGTTCCCGGGCCTTCTTATGAGAAGACTATAAAAACTCAAATCGACTGGTTAGTCATCCTGAACTCCGAACCTGATTTTTTGTGAGGTATATGAAAGAAACATAATTTTTTAAAAGGAATTATGGGTGGCAGCCTCATCCTGATTCTTTTTATCGGGATGGGGATGGTACATTCGCACCAAACCATCCCCAAGCTGCGCTTGAGGCTGCCACTCGTCATAGTTTCTTTGGAATACGCTGCTTCATTCTCAGAGGATTCAATATGACAATAACGAAACTGGTCAGTTTAACTTTGTAAAAAATATGTAAAAAAAGCGAGCGGATATTTTACATTCATTTTACTTTGTTTATTCCGGCCGAGGATGGATAATATATAGAAATATTGGATAATTTTATTTTTTTTCTTTACCATTTTCGATATTTGTGTATAGAATCTTAATTAATATATTTGAGATTTAAAGTATGTAGCGGATTGTAATTTTAAAAGGTTTCAAGGCCTATGAACAAAGACTTATCAGGTTCAGGACCGATGGGTGAGTAAGGTAACCGGTCTATACTCTGGAGTCGATTTTTAGGAGAGCAGAACATGTGTAAAAAGTATCAAATCATCACACTATTATGCAGTCTGATTTTATTGCCTGTATTCAAATGTCTCGCCGCGTCAGGCTCGGACAACGATACAGGTCAACCTTCCAAGGTTTATGTACCTTATGATGAGTTGAAAAAAGTTTTCGAGACTGAAGGACAGGGTGTTTTTCTGCCTTACAAAGATTTCCAGAAACTCTGGGAAGCCGCACAGGCCAAGCCCGCCGAAGTTTCGAAGGCTCCGTTTCCCTACCTGATAAGTACCGCTCGTTTCAATGGCAAGGTTGAAGAGGAAATCGCTCGTGTTAAACTGGAACTTACAATCGATATTCTCACTGAAGACTGGGTACATGTCCCTATTGGTCTTGGTACGGCCGCGGTTTCGAACGCGACTTTAACCAAAGGCGGCAAAACTGGCATTGCTCCTTTGCTCCGAGTTGAAAATGGTCAGTATTATTTTACCGTTCAAGGTACCGGCCGCTATGTACTCGAACTGGATTTTGTTCGCCAGCTTGACATTCAGCCCGGGCTTGCAGTTCTTGAGTACAGCATTCCGTCAGCCGCGATAACAACTCTTGATCTTTCAATACCCGAAGAAAATCTTAAAGTCGATGTCGAACCAATGCTCGCCGCTACGACTTCACAGGTTGAAAAAGGTACAAGGCTCCAGGCGTTTCTCGGTTCTGTTGCAAAAGTCAAGTTAAGCTGGAAGCCGAAAACACAAGCCGCCGAAGAGCTCGAATCTGTAATTATCTGCGAGCAGTTTCAGCATATTCAGATCGACGAAGCACTTATCAGAAACGATGTGCAGCTTAAATACAACATTCATCGCGGCGGAGTGAATTCCTTCGCGATACAAATGCCGGACCAGTTCAGAATTACGGATGTCACCGGCGCAAATATTTCACGCTGGGATTTAAAAGAAGCCGCCGCAAATAACGGCAAACCAATTCTGAATGTCGAATTGTTCTCGCCGGCCAAGGAGCAATATACGCTTAATATTAAGATGGAACGTTTCGTTCAGGAATCAAAGGCGAATGTCCCGCTCTTGCCTATTGTGACACAAAATGTATTCAGGCAGTCCGGCCTGATTGGTATCACATATTCCCAGAGACGAACTGTTCATGTAGAGAACATAACAAACCTCGCGCGTGTCGATACAGGACAGTTGCCGGCAAATCTGCAGGCGCAGGCAGGTGTCACCGCGTATCGTTTCATAACATCAGATTACAACGCCACATTGGCGATAGAGACAACATTGCCGCGAATTTCAGTTAATCAGAACTGGATTCTCGGTGTTGATAGTGACAAACTCAAAATGCAGGGAAGGCTTCGTTATAAAGTCGAAAAGAACGGCATTTTCGAGCTTAATATGAATTTACCCGAGCCATGGAAAATCGAAACAGTCGGCCCGGATAATATTGTCGATGATTACCAGTTAATCGGTCAGGGACAAAATCGTCAGCTTCACATACTTTTGCGAAGAGAAATGATGAATAATTTC
>CAZMPL010000019.1:0-21452 GCA_964567805.1 uncultured Pirellulales bacterium
ATCTCGCTCGAATGATTCATTTTATCTATCTGATATTTATCTATCTGATTGTAACAACGGGTGGCAACCTCAAGCGAAGCTTGGGGATGGCTAAGAATACCACCCATTGAAAGTAATTACTTATTCACCGGATTTTTAATTAACAGTTTCTCCCAGTTAAAGAGGCAATAGAAGCCCCCTGCCGCATAAACCGATGCAGTTCTAATTGACTCGCGCCATAATCCTCTGCGCAATATTCCTTTAATAAACCAATAAGGAATTCTCAAAAAGAAAAATAACGCGACAAAGATTCTTGCAGCCATGAGTGACAAAATGCCTTTATTTTTTTTAATGAATAAAAGTATGCTTCCCCGTAATTGTAAAACCATTTCCGCTTTTACCTGCGAAGTGCTCTGGCCGCCATAATGAATAATCTGGCCGATCGGCGTGAACATAATTTTCCAACCGTTCTTTTTGAATCGAAAACACCAGTCAGTTTCTTCACCGTATATGAAGTAGTCTTCATCCATCATGCCGACTTTCTCAATCGCGTCTTTTCTGACAAGCATGAAGCACCCGGTGACAACATCAACCTCGCGAGTATCGTTCCTGTCCCACCATGTCATTTGCTCTCGCCCGAAAAATCTGCTTTTCGGAAATAACTTATAAAGATATGTACTCGATAACAACATATTCATAACTGATGGGTACATAAAACATGTTTGCTGCAATGAGCGGTCTGGATTTAATACTCTGCAGCCTGTCACTCCGGCTTGTGGATTTTTATCCGCGAATTCTATTGTCTTTTCGATCGCTCCATCCAATACGATAGTGTCACTGTTGAACAATAACACATATCTGCCTTTGGCTATTTTCATAGCCTGGTTATTAGCGGCCGCGAAACCTCGATTATCAGGGTTCTCAACTAAAACAACCTGCTTAAAATCGTTTTTGACCATTTGAGCAGAACCGTCTTTCGAGTTATTATCGACTACGATAATTTCATAATCAATTTTACTTGTCTGCTCAATAACCGAATTAAGGCAATTTCGGAGAAGTTCCCTGGTATTCCAGTTTACAATTATGATGGTGACATCCATTATTAGTTAGTGTCTATTTCCAACCAGAATGAATTTATTAAATAAACATCTCGCACCTGTCAAAGGCGGGCAGGTTCTACAAATAAACTTATCTCAGTTTTTTATAGTTAAACTGAATTGAATTTTCGTTATCATTCCACTGACCGACAGAAAAACCGTTTTTATCCTTGTCGGTAATTAATTTTGTAGTTGGCGCAATCTCATCGAATATCTTCTTGAGTTCGGGCTTGCATAAATCCCATTTAATATCTTTCGAAAGAGGAGAAATTCCCGCTTCGCAGGCCGGGTTGTAATGACCCGAGCAAAAATATTCAATCATGGTGTCCTGTGTGAAGATATTGCCATGCGCAAATCCCGGCGGAATCCAAATCCACTCGCTATAATCCCTATCACATTCCGCGGGCATATCATAAAGAATTATGTTTCCGAAAGTCGGAGAACCTTTTCTTATATCGAGAACCATGTCAATCATTCGTCCGCGAAGTGTGCGAACAAGTTTGCCTATATAAGGATTCCACTGGAAATGCAGGCCGCGAATTGTTCCTGTTTTCGAAAAGCTTTCGTTGCACTGTACAAATTCGACGTTCTTCATAAAGCTCATTGTTTCCGAATTGTGGAAATCTGTTTTGCGAAATGTTTCGGTAAAATATCCTCTGTGGTCGCAAAAACGAGCATATCGGATTACTTTAACAGCGGCGAATTCCAATTCTTTAATTTCGATTATCTTCATTCAATAAATTCCAAACTTTTAGAAAAACTAAAACATGATTCTTAAACACGCATTATTTAACCTGCACATGAATATTTGTCAAACATAAAAGTTTGTTCTAATCTAATTGTGATATGGTTACAAATCCTATATTCTTTTCTTTGGCTTTTTCAAGAGTAAGCCTGATAGATTCAAGAACCCATTTTTCCGTTTGTTTTTCACGACGACTAAAATCATGGCTTAATGTTACTCCACCGAGTGAATTATCTATCAGCTTCGAAAGCCTGTCACTATTCGGTTTCGTTTTCCATGAATCTCCTGAATCGATTGACCAGTAAATGATCGGTACTTTTTTCAACATTAAATAAGCAAGAGACACTATATTTAATTTTCCATAAGGCGGCCGGAACAAATATTTTTCTTTATTAATTCCTAACGCGTTATTAATCGCGGCCCAGCCTCTTTTAATATCTTTAATCGAACGTAACGGAGATATTTTCAAATAATTCAAATGGTCGAAGCCGTGAGAACATATTTCATGTCCCCTTTGAGAGATTTGCCTGACAACATTTTCTCTTCCTGCAATGTTTCTTCCGAGCAGAAAAAAGGTGGCCTTTATATTGTACTTATCGAGCAAATCCATTATATCCGGGGTTAAATTGTCACTGGGACCATCATCGAATGTTAAAGCAATAATTCCTGATTTTATCGTTTTGTTTTTCAGCGCCTGCATTGCGCATTTCTGGTATATATATGGAACGCCATAATACACAAAGATAACAAGAATGATAATCAGAATTAGCCACACAGTTAAATTTTTGCCTCTAATTAAACTTCGGATTCGGATAAGGATTTATCCTTTTCGTTTTCTATAGCTTTTTGTTCCAGCCTCTTTCTCCAACTCCGTTTTATCTTGTCAACAAAGCCCAATTTGCCAAGGATATATTTCATTGAAATATTAAGAGACGCGAATAATGTTCGTAGCATATTAACAAGTACAGGATATAATCTCGGCGCGAAAATATAAATCGGCGCTTCGGTCCATTTTTCATGCCCGTATCTCTGCTTATACGGCGCATCTCCGAAACCATAATCATATTTTTTTACATTCGGGTCATCACTGAATTCTTCCAGTACTTTCAGTAACAATACTGAACCCGGGCTGCCGCTTGTCCAGTCTGGACGAAAACCTCTGTATTCAGCAAAATATGTCGAGCGATATACAAGGCCGGATTCGAATGCGATTGGTTCAGAACCAGCATATAATATATAAGCACGAAGCCAGTTTCTTCTGGCAGAATCGGTCAATAAGGAACGAATAAGTTGACTATCGTTAAAACCACCTGTAATCATTTTCTGATATGTGATAGCTGAAATTTCGGAAGCTTTTGCAATATATTCATCAAGTTCATCCAATCCGTGATAAGTTTTCAGCACAACCTGACCTGAAGCTTTTTGTTCGAGTTGTTTTGTATGCCTCGATATATTACGTCTTTCATTTCGTGACAATGTTTTTAGAAAATCGTCTTTACTATCCGCGACCGTTGTTTGCCAGTGCAAATCCAATACAGGGACATAGTCACGACATAACAAACCCGGAAGACTGCGGCTGAGATTGAATAATTGAGAGTCTTCTCTTACCCGGTTAAAATAGACCATATCGATTTTCCGGGATTTAAGCTGCTTCTTTAATTCTCTGATTATTAATGAGCCTGTGTCGGAGTCAATCCGGCCCAGAATTCCTCCGTAAACCACAACAAGACTATTCAGCCTGGTTTTAAATAATTTTTTATAGCCGAATGAAATCACAAGCTCGTGCATTTGAGTCTTTGCGATAATCATTGCCACAGGTTTTCCCTGATAAGAAAAAACTATTATATAAGGCTTTGCCTTTCCTTCTTTTGACTCGATAACAGACAAATAGCGGTCAATATCGGCATCTATAGTCGGATAATTTTCGCGACTCTGCATTTCCTCCCATATTGGCCGTATTGCTTCTATTTCTTCCTGGCTTTCCGAGATTTTAATTTCCCAGCCATCAAATAAACTTTTAGTTCTGCTTTTATTCACTTTTATATACCCGCCGCATTATATAGCAATTTATTTTTGTAAATCTGATATTAAGTTTGTTTTTTGCTTCTTCAGTTTAGAAGTTTCGGGAAATAACACAACCGAACCTATAATTCCAAGGCAGCAATAAAATATTGTCGATAACTGCCCAAAGAAACTTACTGACATCCACACAGTTGAAACCGCAACTAAAAGACTTCCAAGAGACCAATATATGGATTTCATATAAGGGTCGTTTTCTTTTTTATAAGCGGATTTTAATGAACTGAATGAAATAATGAGCACTAATACAAGCACAATCACACCGGCAAGACCATATTTAACTCCTGCGAGAATGTACTCATTTGTGACATCAGTCCATGACATTCCAAGAGAAAATCCCCAGCCGGGGTCTTGTCCACCATATCCGGCAAGCCACCATTTCCCAAAATCCCTGATAGCACTATCGATTAAAAAGATTCTATGATATCCTGCACCCCCGAGCTTTCCTGCATAAGAGAAAATAACGTGATAAAAAGGCCTGTTACTGAAAATCTGAATAAAGACAATTGAAAATATTAAGAAGTTCAGTACAGATTTAACCCAAACTTTATATTTCTCCATCACAAGGCAAAAAAGAACCACTATAATCATTACCCATGGCCCACTCGAAATACTGCTTAAAGCACCAGCTATTGTCATTGCCGATAATGCATACGCAAAAGTCTTCCATATATTTTTTTCATAACGTAATGTATAAATAAGCGGCATAAACATCGCAAAAACACCACCAAATAAAATCGGGTGACCAAAAGGTCCGGTGGCTCGGGTAAAACCCCAGCGAGTACCTACAGTAGTCATTTCCTCTGGATCCCACGGACGAAAACGTCTAAGAGGTACGAATGGCTGCCAACTTGTAATAGTTTCTATTAAGCCCAGAATAGCAAGTGGTATCAATATTATACTGACATTTTTTATCAAGGACCTTAACTTTTCCTTATCCGTTATAATAAATCTCGCAATCAAATAAGCAAACCACGTATCCATAATAAAACCTGAACGGTTTTCTATTGATGCCCATGTCGGCTGTAAAAGTAATGTCATACCTACATAAACCAACATACTTAATGCCACAGCTTTATCTAACTTTGTCCAGCGGAATGTACTAAGTATTTTCTGGTCACTTAAGCACCTGAGCATAAGAGCAGTTGCAACAATTCGACTGCATGATATATCTATCGTGCCAATACTTATACGTAAAAATTCAGGAAACCAAATAACTATTGCCAAATATACAGCAAATGCATATTTTGGTTTCAATACTATCGCTAATATTGACGCAACAATTCCAAATATTAATATTGTTCCCTGCATTAGATTATTTATCCATGAGTATTATATATTTTATCGTCGAGTTAATAATTCAGACGAAAGTTTATTCAGTGGTCTTCTCCAGCCTCGCGTTATAATTCGTTTCATCGTTCCGACAAACGAACGCAACTTTCCTTTAAATGAAAGTTCCTTCCAGTTTTCAAATAAGGAAAAACCTGTAAACTCCGGAACAGGAACTCCCATCAATCGGAATGTCACCAATCGTCCCCAAAGCTGTCTTTTGCGTTCGAGAAGTGCTATCTGTGATTTTGACACATTAATTGCTTCGGTAGGAATTATTTTCAAATAGCCATGCTCGACCGCTTTATGCAGGATTTCCCTGCCGCGATTGGTTCTGACTAAAATCAATGACCATCCTTCCTCATCATTCTTTCTATCACGATACCATGGGTCACCACATGATATATCGGCCAATTGTCCCGTAGAATCCGGACACAATCGACATCTGAACTGAGTATGTTTGCTCAGAATTTCATCCCATGACTGCTGATAACTAAGTTTCTTCTCCTGATTAGCAGAATCTTTTAATTGAACACAAGTCATTCCAGGCCAGCCATATCCTCTATACCTCAATGCACTAACATCATCAGGTTCGACATTAAGCCTGTTAAGCAGTTTATATGTCCCTTCGGTGGAAGGTGTACCTGCACAAAATATACTGATAGTGCATTTGATTTTATTTTCTAAATGTTTATTATTCTGCCGGGCTTTTCTCAATGCGGCAATATCACATGGTTTACCGATAAACACACAGGTTTCAGAATTTTCTATAATTGAGCCAAGTTTTTCACAAACAGCGGCAGGAGCATATCGTGAACCGCTTCGGGATACCAGTTCATCTCCGCTGCTGCTGAAATAAACTGTATTTTGTAAAGGATTTTCTTCCTTTGCTCCGATATGCAAAACTCTCGAAGCATCTTGAACTTCAAGATTATATAATGCCAATGCAGTTGCGACTCCGCCAGAAGAACCTTTGAAGCGAATTTCAGGATCCACGGCATAACCTTCCCATACTTCCAATACAGGTCCCCATGCATGTTCCAGTTCTTTTATATTTTTGTCATAAGATATATCCTGTGTTATCTCGATTCCGGGACACACTTTCAGACATTCGCCGCATTTTTCGCATTTTGATGTATCAACAACCGGTCTGATTCCATACTCGAAAACATCCTCTAATTTGATTGCATTTTCTGAACAAGCAGGCGCACATGCTCCGCAACCCAAACATAATCTCCATTTTACAACATCATTTATATTTAGAAACTTTTTCATAAAGCATTTAATAAAGTGAAACCAGAGTATTTTGTACCGTATCTTTAATACCTGGTATCATAGATATTAAGTCTGATGCGATTTTCTCTCGCTCGGAAAATATCTTATCAATCTTTTCTAATATCGCTTCTTCGTCCTGGTCTCTCAAGTCGATAACAAGCTCTCCTGCATTGATGGAATTAAATACTCCCGCGAACTTTTTGCTATACGCCAATCCTATCGAAGGAATCATCTGCGACAAAGCCGCTATACAAGAATGCATGCGGGAACCCATAAAGAAATCGCACATGCCAATTACATACTTAATTTCACTATGGCTGTATTTACCGCGAGCCATAAATATTCTATCGTGATATCTCTCTTTATATTTGTTATACACATCGAGACAAGCATTGGAATCGCTTTCCACTTCATATCCCTGCGGCGGAAACACATGTGGAACAAGCAGAACAATTGTGTTTTTATTTTTAAGAATCTGTTCGGTAATTTTCAAAATCAAATCAGCGTAGTTTGCTTTTAATTTAAACATATTGTTTTGTGTATAGCCGCCGTTGTAAAGAAGGCCGCTGATATTCAATCCTACAATGACTGAATCTTTTTTCCGTATGTCACGTAATGAACCAATATCAAGTTGTTTCGGTTCCTGAGGATCAAGGATAAAAGCAGCATCTGGAACATATTTCAACTTTCCATTGCCTGCATCAGCTTTCAGCAAATCTCTCACTAACTCCAGGCTTTCGTTATCCCTCGAATATACTACATCCGCACGTTTTAAGATATATCTCGCCAATGCTCTGGTTATCTTTTTATGAAACGGGCCATAAGTTTGTTGTAAGAAAACGAGTTTTTTCCCGAGGAAGATAATCAGCCATTTTTGTAAAAAACCGAAAACAAATCGTCGCAAACCATAAATATCGCTGAAACTGTCACCACCTGTAATATCAACCGCAAGATCCATTTCATAAAGAATATTAAAATATGGATTTCTCTTTGCCCAATTTTTTTTAAGCGACTTTCCGGGAAGTATTTTTATAATAAGACCATATATAAAAAACTGTATGAAGTGATAAGGCAGAAAAATATTCTTTGAAAATCTTACTGGAATATTTTTTAAACAAACATTCCTGTCTTTCATATTTAAATCAAACTCTTTCGATTCATACCCGCTGCCAAACAGATAAATCTTCGCGTTCGGCCATTTATTCAATATTATTTTGATGCTCGACTCAGCCAGGGCACTTACTCCAAGATTACCCGTATCAAAAGATGCGCCAAGCAAACCTATATTAAGTTTAGAATCCTCTGAGAGTGTCATTGTTCCCGCATTCAGTTTATATCTCGAACAAATATAGTTACTCTTTATGTAACAATACTTTCTGTTTTAATATTTCCGTGAGAGTTACATCCCATTTATCGATAGACTCTTCCCATGTAAATTTATTAACAGTTTCACATGCCTTGACAACCATTTTTTCACGAAGTTGAGAGTCTTTAAGAAGAAGCTTAACTTTGTCAACAATAGCTTCTACATCTCCTACCTTTACTAAAAATCCGTTTTCTCCATCAGTAATAATATCCCGTGTTCCTCCGCAATCGGTTGCAACAACAATACATCCACATGCCATCGCTTCAAGAACAGGATTCGGGAATCCTTCTGAACGACTTGCCATAATCCAAACAAGACTTCGAGAGTAAATATCTCTGGCTTTTGCTACATTTGGAAATCGAGTATAAACATCGCGAGAGAGTTCCTTTGGTTTTCGGCTTACTCCAAAAACACGTTGAGGCACTTCCGGACAATCCTCATGTAATTTCCTGAGAATAGCCAGTACAATTTTGGGATCTTTATGGTAACTAAGATGATAAATTGTCCCAATTCCATCTCTTTGACCAGTTGGAACTGAAGGATAATACTCGGCCGTATCTATACCATTAGGAATTATCGCTAATACTTCACGGCTGCATACTTCCTGAACCGTTTGTTCCAGATAGCTTGCCACGGCAATTTTAGGGACATCTTTCGACCAGGCTTGTTTCATTAGTTCTTGCTGCCATGGATCCTGACCACGTATGTTATGTATTATTCTAATACCCTCTATATTCAATTTGTTAATTTCGTTACAAGACCATATTCCTGTAGCTATAACAAACTCATCTTTTTGAAAAGAGCATTGAGTTATATTTTTAAATTTTTCTATCTGACCTTTGAAATTATCAAGCCAGTTAATTTTATTAGAATATCGGAGCTTAAACCAAATATTACGAATAACAGGCTTGACCATATTCAGAGAAAACTCTTCTGTATAAACAAGAATACGCACTTTATGACCTTTATCTATCAGGCCATTAGCTAAACGTATTGTGCTTCTAACTCCTCCTGAACTTCCGCTGTTCGGTAAAATAAAAGATATTTTCATGACTATAGTTGAATATAAATTTATTTAATAAACCAAATTAATATAGACGCATCATTAATTTACTGATTTTTTTTCTAACAATATTAATATTCTGCCTGCCTGCGAGAGATTACTCGTTTCCACATTTGTTCTATAATAATCTCCGACATATTTTATGAATCGATTCATACCTGGTACTTTTTTAGATAACGGCCATGCAATTTCAGCATATTTCTGCAGTCTCAAGAACTGTCTCCAGGTCTTACCTGTCCTCAGATGACCAATTATTTTAACTACCTGAAACATAGGAGTGAATAAATTTTCTATTTTTTGAACCGTGAAGTGCTGGTAATGTTTTTCAGATAAAGGCAAATTTGTTGTCGGAACAGAGACTAATAGTTTACCTTCGGGCTTTAAAGCCTGCCATAGTTGGGAAATAACAATATTAATAATATCAGGTGGTATGTGTTCCAAAACTTCTATTAATGTAACCACGTCAAATTCTTCATCAAATGACAGCTTAGTCAAATCCAAAATATGAAATTCGAGCGTCGGATTAAAAGCCATTGCAAAACGAATTGCTTCTTCCGATTGATCTACACCCACAATCTCTGCCCCATCTCCACTAAGTTCGTGACAAAGCCGTCCATCTCCACAACCCGCATCAAGCAATTTTACTCCATTTAATTGAGAAAGAGTACCCTTTATTATTTGTAACAAACTTAAGTAATCAAGATATTTTATTCTGCGATATAATTCAGAATAGATGTCCATATAATGATACGGAAAGAAATACTGATCATTCTGAATTTCTTCTTTAGTTCGTGATAATACAGCTTTTTCTGCCATTATTGAAACACCTCAAATAAAATGGATATTTGTTATTTCCGCCAACTATTCCTTTAATACTTCTACTCCGCTCATAGAAATATTTAAAACATGCCTTCCTGCGAACGTGTTCCATAAGAAACATTTTTGAGATTAACTAATCATATATAAATGCTCATATGAAATCGCCAAACAAACATTTACACCTTTTCAAGAATAACTTGTAAGATACGTTGTGCCGCTCTGCCGTCCCAAAGAGGAGGAATTTGAGTTTCTTTTGCACTGGATTTCATTACCTGTTTATATGCCTGAACGATTCTTGCCGAATTAGTACCAACTATC
Source organism: uncultured Pirellulales bacterium (assembly GCA_964567805.1). Lineage (GTDB taxonomy): Bacteria > Planctomycetota > Phycisphaerae > Sedimentisphaerales > Anaerobacaceae > JAFGPS01. The sequence goes on from CAZMPL010000019.1 coordinate 10,071, forward strand.
TGGTTCGAGCCGCAATCGACTGTAATTGGACGCTCGGTATTTTCGCGAAGTGTCAGACAGGGAACTTTTAATATGGTTGTCTCTTCCTGAATTCCGCCTGAATCAGTTAAAACTATTTTGGCTGAAGAGGTTATTTTTAGAAAATCAAGATAGCCCAAAGGTTCTATCAGTTTCAGATTTGGTAATTTCTTAAACCTGTCTTCGAAATTAAAAGATTTAAGATTCCGAAGTGTTCTCGGGTGAATCGGGAAAATTACCGGCATATCTTTCTGAATAACTTCGAGAGCATCCACAATCCCGCCGAAAATAACCGGATCATCGACATTCGAAGGCCTGTGTAAAGTCAACGCGGCAAAATTCTTCCCGTTCAAATCAAGCTTATCAAGAATATCGGATTCGTCGGCTTTTGCTTTATTGCTTAAGAGCGTATCAATCATTACATTTCCGACGAGAAATATTCTATCTTTCGCGACTCCTTCTCTGATAAGATTATCCACGCCGCTCTGTTCGGTACAGAAAAGAAGATCACTTATCGAGTCCGTCAGGACGCGATTGATTTCTTCCGGCATAGCCCTGTCGAAACTTCGCAGACCTGCTTCGACATGAAATAGTTTTATCCCGAGCTTTACCGCAACCAGGCCGCATGCGATTGTACTGTTTACGTCCCCTACTACAAGAACCGCATCTGGATTATGTTCCAGCACAACAGGCTCGAATGCTTTCATAATATTCGCTGTCTGCACGGCGTGACTTGACGAACCTATCTCAAGATTTATATCAGGTTCAGGAATATTCAACTGACGAAAGAAAAGGTCACTCATCTTTTCATCGTAATGCTGACCGGTATGTACAAGAATTGCATTGACCTGGTCCGATGCCTGAAAAGCTCTCATAATCGGAGCTATTTTCATGAAATTCGGACGAGCACCAACAATATTAATAATTTTCAATTTTTTGTTAACCATATTTTACTTAAAAATAATGAATATCCTGTGACTTAACATTTCATGAAGTATATCCTAAAACATTACCGACACAACTTAAAAATCATGAGTTTATCTTTTCCTTTGCTTTCCGATAAATAATTTATCCCGGACTATTTGGATAATCAAATGACTGCGTTTGTTACCTGCTTATTCACATCCAGATTTTTTTCAGCAGTCTGGCCGGTCATAAGAATATTTCCACGATTTTCATGCAATAGCATATTTCCAAAATATACCAGATATGTTGCAAATAAGACCATTGCCCCGACGACTAATATTGACACTAAAGAATTAATTTTTATTAACAACAGTAACCTTATCGTGATTGCTGTTGGAACTGACATTAGTAAACCGGGTACAAAACAACTCATGTAGTCACCGAATTTTAAGGGGATCGCTCTTCGAGACCAGAATATTTGCATAAACATCGCAACAGAACTGCCAATAACAGAAGTCATTGCTGCGCCAGCTAAACCGCCATATAAAACCGCCGGATATATCATAAGGACTATAATTGAGGACATTAAAATAACATAACGTCTTTGTAAATATGGCTTACCTACGGCAACATAAACTGTACCTAACACAGATGACTGCGTTCGAACTATAAGAAGCAGGCTAAGCACAACACATGAAATAGTCGCATCAACGTATTGTGATCCCCAAAGAAATATAAGCAGCCCGCTGGAACATATTATCATATATGTAACCAATGGTACAAATATGGCAGCAAGTAATTTACAAAGTTTAAGCACCGTTTTATTGAGTGACACTATATCATCCTGCTTCTTTGAAAATCCAGGCAATAAAACAGGGCTCACTATCTTGTTATAAAATATCAAAGGTATACTAACAAGCTGCCATGCCAAAGCATACCATCCTAACTGCTCCTCGGTTACTATTTTTCCCAGGACAAATGTTGGGGCTGCATATCCTATCAAGGAAATACTTGGAACTCCTAACATGCCGCGGGAAAATATCAGCAATTCCTTAAGACAATCCCTATCGATACTGAATCTGGGTTTAAATGGAGCAATAATATATGACAAAAAGCATAAGAAGAAATATTCTGTTACATAACCTATTATTAAAGCCCAGACATTTCTTAATAAATATGCACAGACAATTGTCGCTATAGTCCCGCATAAGGCACTGCCCTGTATATGTAATACTACAAGACCAAATTTATATTCTTTTTGAAGAGCATGTGCGCGAGGACTTATAAAGCCTCTGAATATTACAGCAAGCAGTGCAAACTGCAATAATTTAAGTAAGTGCGGCTTATCATAAAAAGAGCTTACAAACGGAGCCGCTAACATTGCAGCGGCAAAAAGTCCCAAACCACGAACGGCCTGAAACCACCATGTCGCATTTAGAAATTCCGGATCGCTGCCTCGCTTGTTTTGAACTATTGCCAGTTTCATCCCAACTTCTGATAATTGTTCGAATACATTCACGAGAATTAAAACAATGGACATTAATCCGAACTCTTCAGGCAGCAATATTCGTGTTAAAATCATAGTACGAACAACGCGTAATGCCCGTTCGAGACCAGTCCCGATACCGAGTTTCAGAATGCCGCTGGCGCTTTTAGCTTTTATACTGTCACCCTGAAGCAGTTTTATTTTTTCAGCAATTCCCATTATTTATGACAATACCAATATCAAATACTGTTTAATTATATTTAAAACCACCCTGTTATTTTTTCTTTGAAATTGTTTCTATTATCTTTTTTACACTCAGCATACTTATTATTTCTTCATCAGAAAAAGAAACAGAAAACTTTTCTTCGAGTGACAATATTAAATTCATATGTTTCAATGAGTCCCAGTTAACTATCGTACTCGGCGATGATGCATCATTAAGCGATTCCTTATTAACGTTCATTACCTGGCTTACAACTCCCAATACTTCATCTCGCATTTTTATCTCCATCTATTATTGAACTTCTGAATTTATATTTTTGAATATATCTTCTCCGGATTCTGTTTTCGACGATTTTAATATATATTCAAATCGAAGCTGGCCATTATCCTGATTTTCGCCATGTTTTTCAAAACCTCTTTTACTATAGAAATCTCGTACCTGGCTATTTTTTGCGGTTGCGATATATTCTCCAACAGCTATTTCACAATCATGCTTTACGGCAAGCTTAAGTGCTTCATTAAGAAAGACATCCTCGACTCCACGTCCAAGTACTCGGCACGAAAGAAGAAATGTATCAAAAAATGACACTTCGTTTTCATACTTAAGAATACATACCCCGACAATACCGGAATCTCCGAACCTGTCTTTGAGCCTCAAACATATTACATCTGAATTATCATTCTCTGCAAAATTTTTGATATCATCTTCAGAATAACGCTTCGTAGTTAAGTTAAACTGATTGGTTTTCTGGGTCAACTGAGCGATACGCGAAATTGAAAATTCATCCGCAAAACGAATATCAATTTCCATTTCAAGCGATTTCAAATAACTTTTCATATCAGCCGCGTTGACCTGAAGATTCTTTCGGGCAGCCTGAGCCTTATACATCGCGGTGCGATTTTTATCTTCAATAGAATATGTTAATGTATCGAATAATCCGCATGAAAGCAGTATATTTCTATTGTCCGTTATTTTTGTTTGAGGTATATGAATCACTTTTACTTCAGGCAGAGTTTTCCGAACAAGTTCCACTTCGAAGTCACTGTCATCTATAAAAACCATGCTATCCAGGCCAATATTCAATTCATCAGATATCTGTTTTATATTAACCGCTTTATCCTGCCAGTTAATTCTCGATGCTGCTATATGTTCTTCTTTGAGAAGCATGGCAGGATGGTTCCTGAAAACTTCCCAAACATCATTTTCATTATTTTTGCTGCACAGGGTAAGTATTACGCCGCGTTTATAAAAATTTATAAGCTCCTTCTGGAATTCATAATAGATTGAACCGGGATAAGTTTGTCCTAACTTAATCCCAGCCAAACCATCTTCACCAACAATACCGCCCCAGAGAATATTATCACAGTCAAGGACAATACATTTTTTCGCTTTACCTTTAAGCGCCCTGATATACTTGAAATCTTCTGATGCAATTTCACGCAAGGCTTCTCTTGTATATGGCGCCCGTCCAATATGCCAGAATCTATTATCATAATAATGATTAATACCTAACCGCGACTGACATAAATTCATATCGACATAATAAGAATTCTCCTGACTTCTTAAGAAAGTTTTCAGGAAATCATTGAGACTGTTAATAGTTTCATGCTGACTCATTTGAGACTGACTATCCAGAATTCCAAAAGCAGGATAAACAGGTAACTCGAAACCATGCCATAGTATTGCGGCTTTAGTCTGCCTGCGAATTCCGGAAACTGCACGTTTAACATATTCTTCTAATCTCTCGACTTCCGTTTTTATTTCGTCAGAATTTAAGGCAACATAATTCGAAGACAAATCTACGGACAATGCTTCTAATTTCGAAAATACCAATACAAAATCAATATCTTCATTCAGTGACTCATTTTGTCCATATGCAGCTTCCTGCAATATATTATCATATTCGCCGAATATCAGTTTCGTATTATAACCCGATTCATACCCTAAGTATTTCAGGTATGGCTCGACCGGCTCAAGCATAATATTACGCAAAATAAATATATTGAGCGAAGGAAACTGAGTAATATCAGTATGATTGAGAAAGTCCTGAATTTCCGAATAAGAATAATTAAACATAAGTGTCAATACGCATCTCTCATAGTGCGTAATTGTTCTACCATAAGCTTCACGGGATCATTATTGTCCACCGGTAAAAGACTAACTGTCTGATCAGTAGCGGCTCTTGGTAATCTTGCTTTATATATTTTTACACCCGGATGCGTTTTTTCCAAAAAGGAGCAAAGGGTTTCACCAGCTATTTTAGCCGCTGCGTATTCGCCCATATTAAGAGGAATATCTTCAACCGCAACAGAAGAAGGATAAAATATCTTTTTAAGATTCGAGGATGTTTTGTGAACTATTTCAACTGTTCTTAAGAATCCCGTTACATAATAACCGATAAACTTTTCAAACAGCTCCGGAGAAAATATCCCCCTGTTTGCCTCAAATATAAATGGAGTAGCAAAATAATACAAATGAGTCGGCAGCCACTGCTTTCCAAATTTATCAGAAAAATCTTCCGGAGGATTCAAAACATCGAAACCGGCATAATCTGCATTGCCGCCATAAGAAATAATTTCATCTACGACGCGCCTTGCGTCACCTTCACCTTTATAATATGTTATTTTTACTTCGGCACCACCAGCGGCCAATAACTTCGCTGTCACTTCGCCCAATCCTCGTGAACCTCCAATAATAAGAGATTTCTGCCCGGCAAATTCATCTGCCTGTATGAACTGAGATATAAGGTTAATGCTCAACTGCTTTTGAGATACAGGCCTGAAAAATGCTTTTAATGTCCCTTTCATTCCAGACGTCTCAACATGCATTGATAATGAACGGAATCTTTTATCAAGAGATTCGACTTTCCACTTAAGTTCCCGGGAAGCTTTACCTTCGTCTGCAAATTCAAGATGCATTCCAGAATATACAGAATTCATACCCGGGCACTCCATTCCTACAAGACGAGTTGTAGCCAGTAATTCCGCGACCTGCATAAGTGACATAGCCTTGCTGATATTAGGAAATATTTTCTTCAATAAATCAGATTCGAGACATAAATCCATACTTCCTGAAGCACTCGCTACTTCATCAGGTGAATATTCTTTACAGATATTTCGTCCAGGAGACTTATTGATAGTTGCTTCAATTTCATTCTTCTGCGAAAGCACGAAGTCCATTTCCAGCCATAAAGCAGGAGTTCCTCCTGTAAGCAATTCAATCTCGACATGGTTCTTACGCTGACTTTTCACAGAGTAAGTTACTTCTTCTTCGACTCGTATCGGCTTGCGAAACTCAGCTTTAATTGTTCGTAAATATATTGGTTCAGAAGTTTCTTCGAGCCAGTTATCTAATACCCACAAAAGCTCATGAATCCCGTGAACCACCATGCCGCCGTAAATCAATCGACGGGCGATAACCGGATCCGTGTGTAATGGATTATAGTCACCAGAAAGATTTGCAAAAGTGTTCTGGTCATTAAATGTGAATATTCGTTTTTGAATATTGTTTGCCACTTAAATATATTTAATATTACAACGTTTTTTTATAAAAAATGCGGTAATCAATTTCTTCAATAACTTCAAAGCCCGCCATAGCTACCATCACACGCGGCATCATATTTTTTTTTGCAACGAATGTGTATATTTCCTTATATCCAAGCGTCTTTGCCCTCTTACAACACTGTTCCATTAATTTTAATGATAACCCCCTGACACCTGTTTCCGGCAATACCGCAATCGGGCCGCACCATGGAATACATTTTTTAATCATATTATTTGTTCTTATATATGTATCTATCCGGGCATCGTTTGAGGCAGTTTTTTTATCAAGATTATTCTTTAATTTGCGATGTCTTATTTTAAATAATATTTTTTTATAAAATGATTCGGGATTATGCATAAATATCGATAGAGCATCGAATAAAGAATAATGCTGTTTATTCATGGCTTCTTCATATTTTTCTCTATCAATGGTAAGAATGATGAAACCAGCAATCTTTCCATGGATTGAACACACCCATACTTCGGAGTTATTTGAGTTAATAAGACTATCCCACCATTTTCTGCTGTGAGATGTTCTCGCTCTCCATCTTAACTCGTCCGGAAAGCATACCCTGCTTATATCAGTAAGCGAATCATAATCCTTAACTTCCGCGGGACGTATTTCTAAATCTAATTCTTCATTTTTCTGCATTTATTAAAATCTGCTTTTTAAGCTGATAATATGTACAGATATAGTGACATATCTAATTAACATTACCAGGCAATGAACTTTTATGTGCAATCTTATTTTTTATTTTAGATCCAATCCTTTGAAATACTTCAATTAATTCAGGCATGGGATCACTGCACGTATAATGCATACCCATTTCTCTTAATCGTATGTTTTTGAAATTCCTTTTTCCTTTTAAACTGTCTATTATTATCTTCGGATACATCGATGGAGTTGCAAATACTCTTTGACGCTTGCTGTATGTTGATTTTTCTCCGATTGCATCTTTACAATATATCAGTGGAAAATTAACACCCGCATTTGCACTACCCAGAAGTGATTGCCAAAAACGTGGATTAAATTCAAGAATTTTCTTCGAATTGTCACGTCTATCAACGAGAAAATCAACATTGGCTACTCCACTCCATTTCAGGTCTGAAACCAACTTCCTGCCAATATTATATATTTCATCGTCATTTATAAAATCCATCAATGATCCTATACGATAAGGGTCCGGCTGAAATAATGAATGATATAGAGTATAGGCTAAAATTTCTCCTTCACGACTAAATACTGAAAATGAAAAGTGTTCTGAAGGAATATAGCTTTGAAGTATATAATCACGATTCCTCATAATCCTTTTGTCACGCCATGCTTGTTCGAGGTCCTCTGCTTTTTCAACTTTGACAAAACCGAAACCCCCTCCTTCAGAAGTAGGTTTTAATATCGCCGGAAATTCGATTGAATCGATATCTTCAAGATTAATATCATCATTTGAATTACCCGCGTAAACAGTTGGTATCGAAGGCAATTCATGCTGAATCATGAATTTGTGGAAGGCCCATTTATCATTCGTTAATGCGATTTCATCAGGCTTCGCTAAAAGTGGTATGCGTACATTATCAGATATTCTTGTTTGATTTTTGGAAATCAGCTCTACTCCATGGACAGTGACAGGTAAGATTATATTTATCTGATATTTCGTTATCAGTTTATTAATTTCGTCAATCCATTCGTCATCATTTCTGCTGTTATTATAATTAAAACTTTTACAATATCTGCTGAATCGTGATAAAGGTCTCTTGTTTTTCGATAAAATATGATTTTTAAAAGTCGTTTCCTGCGCAAGACATCTGAGTACTTTTACTGTTAACCAATCATCTGCATCAGGAATCAAAATCCTCATATTTTTGTTATGATTTTTGCTGGTCTCCATTATCCCTTGATTACCTCTGTATCAATAAAATGTATAAATATATACATATTTTATTTGTTATTAATAGGCAGACTCCGTCCCCGTGGGTATCATCACCTTTTTTGACATATTATTATGTCACTCAAGTATTTATATAATTTTATAACTCAATTAAATATCAGACATAATGCGTCTGTTTTAATAATGTCCGTATTTCTCGAAAGCAGCAACACCGCCGTTTTCATCGGGTAAAAAATCAATTATAATTTCAGCCATATCTTTCGCGGCGGATCTTATCGAATTCTCTTTCACAGAACTGATTTGTATCTGCGCAATATAACGAGCCGGATTTCTTGCAAGATTAAAACTCCTGCCAGAAAAACTCCGAACTCCTTTTTGATTCGTTGATAAATGACCATTAACAACATAAAAATTCAGAATTACAGTTTGCATGTATGAAGGTTCTGGTTTATGAAAACGATGTATAAGACAATTAATCGATTGTCCTTCATTCGTAGCAAAGGAGGAATCAACTGTATCATCATGAATCCAGCCGTTACCGGGATAACATACACTAGGCTGATGACCAAGCATTCCGCCGGGCCTGGAAGAACAATACACAAAATAAACATCGACCCATTCTTTTGTATTATTATTTACGTAACGCCGGCTGAGATAATCGTCAGCAAAATTTTGTTCCATATACTCGCGCGTCGTCGTCGGTATAGACATTTCTGTACCCGCCCAATCGCCAATTGTCACGGGAAATTCACTAAGTGGAACTGGTAAATTAATGGATGTATTGACAATCCTAGAAGCTAAAGCACGATATGTTACTCCGGATACTATCAAGAGAAAAAATGTCATAATCCAGAAAAACCAGACCGGTACCCTGCCGCTCAACAAATAATTTACGGTATTTTTCTTCAGTAAATTTTTATTCCTATTTCGATACATCTCAATTGATATATCTCCAAAGTAGTAGATAAAACATATAAAAACTTCTTAAACAACAACATATGATTATCAACTTCTAAAAAGATTATCCCTCTTCCCTGAGAGTAAAGATTGCAAATATGTTGTTATTTATAACCCTTTTTTCGGCATTTTACAAGCATAATATGTTAAAATAGATAAGATTGACAATATATATAACCCCGTATTAAAAGCCCCTATAAAAATATAGAAAATGAGACTCTTATGGCAAATATTGAAATTCCATATATTTCGTTTCACGCTTTAAATTATCCGGTAGTCCTATAAAGTACAAATCAACCCTGAGAAACGGCCCAATACGATTTATTTTGAAATGAAATTGATGAAAACTATTTTTGGGCTATAATTCGTATGTTTACTTAAAAGACACGAAACTCAAACTATGCAAAAAGACATTAAAATATACACTGTAGGCCAAATAAACACGCTAATCAAGGTAGTTCTCGAAGCAAATCTGCCTTCGCGATTAGTGGTCAAAGGTGAAATCCGGGATTTCAAACGCCATTCGAGCGGCCACTGCTATTTTTCACTCAAAGACGAGACCGGAATCCTGCCATGCGTTATGTGGGCCAGCAAATTCAAGTCTGTAAAATTCGATCCAGATGATGGTATGTCGGTTTTAAGTACTGGATATATAGACGTTTACGAAGCCAGCGGCAAATATCAGTTTTATGTCGAAAAGCTCGAACCGGCCGGAATGGGTGCATTGCAATTAGCATTCGAGCAAATGGTGAAAAAACTACAGGCGGAAGGTCTTTTCGATGACGAACACAAAAAGCCGATTCCGAAGTACCCGGAGCGAATTGGAATCGTAACAAGCGAAACTGGAGCGGCGGTACATGACATAGTCGATAGCATTTACAGCCGCTGGCCGTGTGTGAAACTTTTCCTGTACCCGGTTCCGGTTCAGGGCGAAGGAGCCGCTGCGAAAATCGCTTCTACATTGCGGCAAATCAACAGGCGAAACAAAACTTTAAAACTCGATATCCTGATAGTCGGCCGGGGCGGCGGCTCGCTCGAAGACCTCTGGGCATTCAACGAAGAAGTACTCGCGAGAGCCATTTTCGACTCGAAAATCCCCATTATCAGTGCTGTAGGCCACGAAGTTGATACGACAATAGCCGACCTGGTCGCCGACAAAAGAGCATCAACTCCGACTAAAGCAGGCGTAGTAGCCGTACCTGATATGTACGAAATTCTCGAGCAGTTGAACAATATTGAAATGAGAATCGCCGGTCATACACAAGGCGTTTTGCAATTGGCAAATCAGCATCTGAAAACTATCCTCGCCAGCTCAATGTTCAGAAATCCCATATCTATCGTGCGCATGTCGGAACAGCGGCTGGATGAAATATCTTCAGATATGGCGGAATCGATGATATATCTGTTGAATAGCGCGAAACGATTGCTTTCGGAAAGTTATGAAAAAGTCGTAAAAATCGAGCCGCACAGACTCCTGGGCGAGAAAAAGCTCGAATTGAGCAGCCTGCAAAACCGCACTAATACAGGTATTAACGCGATAATCAATAAAATGCAAATGCGTTTAACAGCAGCATCGAATCGGCTGGAAGGACTGAATCCCAAATCGGTTCTGCAGCGAGGCTATAGTATTACGAAAAACCTCAAAACAGGCAACTTAATACGGACTTCAGAAGATATTCAGGTTGGCGATTTGATAATAACTGAGCTGGCCATGGAAAATTTGATTGAAAGTAAGGTCACAAACAAGTAAAACTATACCACGTAGAATATACGACATAATTCAGAAAAGACAGTAAATGGCAGAAAAAAAACAAAATACCAGTATTGAAAAGATGAATTTCGAGGACTCGATTCGTGAGCTGACTAATATTGTCGGCAAAATCGAACAGGGACAAATCCCGCTCCAGGAGAGTATCGAGCAATACGAAAAAGGAATGACGCTGATAAAACATTGCAGGGAAATACTCCTGAAAGCTGAAAAGAGAATCGAAAAGATATCTCAGACTGAAGACAAAAAAGAGCAGGACGAAGAAGAAAAGCAGGACGAAGGAAACCTCCCATTTTAACGGGAGATAATTATAGTTTACGCGAGCGTGGCGGAACTGGCAGACGCGCAAGGTTTAGGTCCTTGTGTCCAAAAGACGTGTAGGTTCGACTCCTATCGCTCGCATTTATTTATCAGCTAAAAACGCTGTTTTTATCGTGTTATCGCTGTTTTTTTGTTTCTGGTTGTCTCTTATAATATCCTGTTTTATCCCGCTTTTGTCCAAGCAGGTGGTAAAGACAAAATTACCAAAATTCGGCAAAAAGTTTATTGCTTTTTGTTCAGCTTCTTCAAAAGTTCTGGCATAAGTATTGAATGTT
>CAZMPL010000020.1:0-21363 GCA_964567805.1 uncultured Pirellulales bacterium
TCTATAATATTCAGGGTAAGGAAGTCGAGAGCTTAAAGATAGATAAGGAAGCTCTGGGCGGCTCAGTTAGATATCCGCTGCTTAAACAGGCTATCGTATTGTATCATGCAAATAAGCATCTTGGAACAGCGACAACAAAGAGCAGAAGTGATGTCGCCGGTTCAGATAAGAAACTTTACAAGCAAAAAGGTACAGGTAACGCAAGAGCAGGTAATAAGAGGACTGGTGTAAGAGTTGGCGGCGGTAACACATTTGCTAAAAGCATGAGAGATTTCGGTAAGCAGATGCCGAAAAAACAAAAGAAATTAGCGAGAAATTCAGCAATATTAGCAAAACTTCTAAAGAATAATTTAATAGTGATCGATGAGCTTAGTTTCGAAAAGCCTCATACACGTGATTTTGTAAATGTCTTAAATAATCTCAAAATAGATCGCAGTTGTCTTGTGGCAATTAATGCTGTTGATGAGAATATTTATAAATCGGTTAGAAATATTCCAAAAGTAACAATTACCCCGGTAAACGATCTTAACGCCGGTGAAATATGTTCTTTCAAAAAGATGCTTTTTACAAAAGAAGCACTTTTGACTGTCTTGAATCAAGGTAAAGAAAGTAATAATTAACAGGTATTAGCGTGGACGATTTTAATGTTATAATCAGGCCTTTAGTAACAGAACAGGGAATGCATTTTGCAAATGTAAAGAGTGCATATTCTTTTCAGGTTAATAAAACGGCGAATAAAACACAGATTAAGAATGCTGTCGAAAAAATTTATAATGTAAAAGTTGATAAAGTAAGAACAGCGAATCGAATTGGAAAAGTAAGAAGAAAAGGCAGGAGTCTGGGACAGACGCCGAACTGGAAAAAAGCGGTTGTGTTTTTGAAACCTGACTTTCATATTGATTTATTTTAATTTATCATAGAGATATACGTTATGGGTATAAGAATTTATAGACCAACAAGTGCAGGAAGAAGAAATAGTTCCGTCAATGATTATGCCGAGCTGACAACAAGTAAGCCGGAGAAGACTCTCTGCAAGAGAATTAAAAAGGCTGGCGGCAGAAATCACAAAGGTATTACAACAGTACGTTTCAGAGGCGGCGGCGCAAGAAAAATTTATCGTATTGTTGATTTCAAACGTAATAAAGATAATGTACCTGCGACAGTTGCTTCAGTTGAGTATGATCCAAACAGGAACTGCTTTATTTCTCTTATCAATTATAATGACGGAGAAAAAAGATATATTCTTGCTCCTTATGGAATCAAAGTAGGTGACGTTGTAGAAAGCGGCACAACCTGTGAACCAAAAGTCGGAAACGCAATGCAAATGGCATCGATTCCAGCAGGACTTGAAATACATAATATAGAAATGAGAGCCGGTCAGGGTGGCAAACTTGTAAGAGGCGCAGGTAATGCCGCAAGGATCGTAGCTAAAGAAGGTGATTGGGTAACTATTATTTTACCAAGCGGTGAAATGAGAATGCTCCGAAAAGAATGCCGTGCTACAATCGGTATGCTTAGTAACAAAGATTTCCAGAATGTAAGAATTGGAAAAGCAGGCAGACAACGACATTTAGGTCGCAGGCCGCACGTTAGAGGCAAAGCACAGAACCCAGTAGCTCACCCGATGGGTGGTGGTGAAGGTAGAGCAAATGGTGGAAGACATCCATGTTCTCCAACTGGAGTGCTTGCAAAGGGCGGCAAAACAAGAAACCCGAGAAATGTAAGTAATAAGAGAATTATTAGAAGACGCAGAAGTAAAAAAGAAAGACAGTTAAATATATAACATAATTGTTTAAGAAGGATTAGATAAGAGTAACCAGATATGGGAAGATCTCTAAAAAAAGGTCCGTTTGTTGATGAAAAATTGCTAATCAAAGTAAATAAGCAAATTGCTTTGAATACGCATGAACCTGTTAAAACCTGGGCAAGGAAATGCACAATAGTTCCTGAGTTTGTAGGTTATACGTTTTTAGTCCACAACGGAAAAATATTCAATAAAGTATTTGTAACAGAAGATATGGTTGGGCACAAGCTTGGTGAATTTTCACCAACGAGATTGTTCAAAGGACATTCAAGTAAAAAGATTAAATAAAACAGTTGGAAATTTGTATATGATAAAAATCATATATGGGTTGACTGATTGTGAGAAGATTATATGTTAAGTGCAGAAAAACTAAAAGAAATCAGTGACGAAAAACAAGTGAATGTTGAGCAGTTGGCACGACATATCGTACGAGCTGGATTAAACCAGGAAAAGGCGATATCTGCAATAAAAAACTGGAAAAGGGGTCTTTATAAACCGAAACCGGAAAAAGAAGATTTGCGTCGTCTTGCATCTGCTTTATCTGTGGAAGAAAATGAAATTTCAGAGTGGCGTTCATCATGTATGTATGCACCAGTTTCTCCACGCAAAGCTCGTTTGGTTTCGGAATTGATAAGCGGCAGACCGGTTCAGGATGCTATGGATGTTCTGAAGTTTACACGTAAACGTGCAGCATCTATAATCGATAAAGTTCTTAAGAGTGCCGTAGCCGATGCTGATGAACAACAGGCTGATGTAGATAATCTTTATGTCAGTTGTTCAAGAGTCGATGACGCAGGTATTCGAATTGGAACTAAAAGATGGATTCCAAAAGACAGGGGAAGAGCACATTCGATTGCTAAAAAAGCCTGTCATGTACATATAACAGTAACACAAATGTAATGGTATAAATTAGAAATTATATACGAAGAAAATTATGGGTCAGAAAACATCACCAATAGGTTTTAGAACAGGAGTAACACTCGGATGGCAAAGTACATGGTTTGCTCCAAAAGCAAATTATGGAGAGTTTCTTGTTGAAGACCAGAAAATTCGTAATTATGTAGATAAGAAGTATAATCGCAGTGTTCCGAATGGAGCAGTTGCCAAAGTTCAGATTATTCGTACACGCAATGAAGTAAAGGTAACACTTTACAGCGCACGTCCTGGTGTAGTAATCGGACCCAGGGGTGGAGAAGTTGACAAGTTAAGAGAAGAGTTAGAGTCTCTTACAGGGCGCAAAATAAGCGTTAATGTAATTGAGATAAAGGAACCTGATCTTAACGCGGCATTAGTTGCAGAGGCAATCGCTGAACAGTTAGGAAAACGTGCTTCGTTCCGTCGTACAATGAAACAATTTTGCGAAAACGCGATGAATGCCGGCGCAAAGGGAGTAAAAATAGTTTGTTCCGGTCGTTTGGCTGGTTCTGAAATGGCTCGTAAAGAAATGCAGAAAATGGGAAGTATTCCGCTGCATACTCTTGATGCTGATGTAGATTATGCGACAGCAACAGCGAGAACAACTTATGGTGCTATTGGAATTAAGGCATGGATTTATAAAGGTAAATTCGGCGAAGAAAATGAACAGGCTATTCCACGCCAGCGTCGTCGTCAAGGCAGAAGAGTTGGCGGCCCTAAAGGCAGAGGTCCAAGAGATGCAGGACAGGATTATAATAATGCTTCTTCACAGGATCAAGCTAACGTAAGTGAAGCAAATAATCAGGAAAGTTAAAGTATTTTTCTAATATCAAGATATTAAAAAGGTAAAGTATTATGGCACTGATGCCAAAAAGAGTTAAATATCGTAAAAGCCAAAGAGGCAAAATGAAAGGCGATGCCAATAGAAGTAATTATGTGGCATTTGGCGAATATGGCCTTCAGGCTCTTGAAAGCAGTTGGGTAACCGGAAGACATATCGAAGCAGGCCGTGTATCCGCGACTCATTACCTGCATCGTGAAGGCAAGGTTTATATCAGGATATTCCCGTGTAAACCTGTCAGTTCGAAACCTCTTGAAACAAGAATGGGTAAAGGTAAGGGTGAAACCGAATTTTGGACAGCTGTAGTTAAAAAAGGTCAGATTTGTTTCGAAATAGGTGGCGTAGAAGAAGAAGTAGCAAAACAGGCATTAGTAAGAGTTGCTCATAAGATGCCAATTAAATGTAGATTCGTAAAACGAAGACATTCGCTGTAAAAAAGAGAGTTAATATACATGAAAGCAGGACAATACAGAGAAATGGTTCAGGAAGAGCTTGAAATGAAGCTCGAAGATTTAGAGAAGCACATGTTTGACTTGCGTTCTCAATCTGTTACAGAAAAACTTGAAAATTCAAAGGCAATTACAAATGTAAAACGTGACATTGCCAGAATAAAAACAATAATGCGTGAAAAAGCATTAAAATCTATAAAGAATGGGTAATTAGGGATGCAGGAAGAAAAGATAAAACTTATAACAGCCGCTGTAGTTAGCAAAAGCGGAAATAAGAGTGTAAAAGTTGCTATTGACTATAAGGTGAAGCATCCAAAATATGGTAAGTTCGTAAGACGAAGAACAACATTAGCCGTTCATGACGAACATAATGTTAGTACTGTCGGTGATATAGTGGAAATAGTAGAATCCAGACCTTACAGCAAAACCAAAAGTTGGCGCCTCGTAAAGGTTTTGGAACATAAAGTTCAGGAATAGTTGAGAATAGAATAAAATGATTCAACAGGAAACAATGTTGGACATCGCCGATAATTCAGGTGTAAAATCGGCTTTGTGTATAAGAGTACTTGGTAGAAGTGGTTCCAAGGGTAAATACTTCAGACCTACAGCAGGCGTTGGTGACATACTTTGTGTCGCAATAAAGAAATCGTTGCCTACTTGCCAGCTGGACGACAAGAAAGTTCATAAATGCGTTATTATTCGCACAAAGAGTGCCATCAAACGAGCGGACGGAAGCTATGTAAGATTTGATAGCAATGCTGCGGTAATGATTGATGGTGAAGGTAACCCGATAGGAACAAGAATTTTTGGTGCGGTTGCTCGTGAGCTTCGTGAGAAAAATTATATGAAGATTATCTCACTTGCAAGCGAAGTAGTATAAGCGGCTGGCATTAATAATAGCAGGAT
Organism: uncultured Pirellulales bacterium; assembly: GCA_964567805.1. Classification (GTDB taxonomy): domain Bacteria; phylum Planctomycetota; class Phycisphaerae; order Sedimentisphaerales; family Anaerobacaceae; genus JAFGPS01. Next base: position 4,916 of record CAZMPL010000020.1, read on the forward strand.
AGAATTTATGGCTTTACATATAAAAAAAGGTGACACAGTTGAAATAATAGCCGGTGATCATAAAGGTTCTACCGGAAAGGTGCTCAGAGTTATTACTGACAAAGGCAGAGTTATTGTGCAGGGTCATAATCTTGTGAAAAAACATGTAAGACCTTCACAGAAAAATCCGCAGGGCGGAAGAATTAACGTAGAGCAGCCGATTCATATCAGCAATGTTCTTCCGGTAAATCCAAAAAGTTCAAAGGGTAGTAAAGTTAGATTCAAAATTGAAAAAGACGGAACAAAGAAAAGAGTTGCCCTTGATGGTTCGGAAATCGGAATTGTAAAAAAAGGAAAAAAATAGTATAAATAGGCCGGTTGGAAATCGGTAGTTTAATATAAGAGACACGTAATGGCACGTTTGAAAGATTTATATAAGACAAAAGTTGTACCAGGATTAGTAAGCGAATTCAAATATACGAATCCTATGGCAATTCCACGCATGGAAAAGATAGTAATTTCCATGGGTATTGGAAAAGCAATTCAAGATAAAAAGTTCATAGAGATGGCAAAGAAAGACCTGACAATGATTTCCGGCCAGGCACCTGTTGTATGCAAAGCAAAAAAGAGTGTATCGAACTTCAAGCTTCGCGAAGGTATGGATATCGGATTGAAGGTTACTCTTCGCGGTATAAGGATGTTCGAATTTATGGACAGACTTATCAATCTTGCGATACCGCGAGTACGTGACTTCCGTGGTCTTAATAATAATGGTTTCGATGGCAGAGGAAATTATTCAATGGGTCTGTCGGAACAAACAGTTTTCCCGGAAATCAACATTGCTAAAGTAGATTTTCAGCAGGGTATGAATATAACATTTGTAACAACGGCCAAGACAAATGATGAAGCAAGAATAATGCTTCAGTTATTTGGAATGCCTTTCAAAAAAGATTAAGTGTGAAATGTATATGGAGTGTGTAAATGTCAACTAAAGCACTTGAATATAAAGCAGAACAGAAACCAAAATATCGTGTAAGACAATACACACGTTGCCAGCTTTGCGGCAGGTCTAAAGCGGTATATCGGAAGTTCAAGATATGCAGAATTTGTTTTAGAACTCTTGCTAACGAAGGTAAAATACCTGGTGTTAAGAAAGCAAGCTGGTAAGTCTTAGAATCGTAAATTGTTTAAGTAACAAAAATAAGAGAAATTAAAATATGAGTTTAAATGATCCTATTGCTGATATGTTGACAAGAATTCGCAATGCTTCGCGAGTAAGAAAAGAAGAGGTAAATGTTAAAGCCTCTAAAATATGTGAAGGTATTGCCAATGTCTTGAAGCAGGAAGGTTATATTTTAGATTATGATCGTATAGAAGATACCAAGCAGGGTGTTATAAGGATTAAATTGAAATATAACATGGTTGGTGAACCTATTATCAGTCAAATTAAAAGGTCGAGTAAACTAGGGTGCAGAACATACTTGTCCGTAGACAAATTACCTCGTGTTATGGCTGGCATGGGTATCGCAATAGTCTCGACAAGCAAGGGTATAATAAGTGACAAGAACTGCCGCGAAGCCAACGTCGGCGGTGAAATACTTTGTACGGTAAGCTAATGAGTCGTATTGGAAATAAACCTATTGAAATACCTGCGGGTGTGAAAGTCGAAATAAGTGGCTCTGTAATAAAAGTCACTGGTGCTTTAGGAAGCATGCAAATAGACTGTCACCCGCTTGTTAAAGTAAATGTCGAAGACAACAAGAGAATTGTTGTTGTAAACGAAAATCCTGAAAACCGGACAGGAAGGCAAATGCATGGTACAACACGTGCGTTAATTGCTAACATGGTTACTGGAGTGAGTAAGGGTTTTGAAAAGAAAATGGAAATATATGGTACCGGTTACAACCTGAAAGAACAGGGCAAAAAGCTCATTATTCAGGTAGGTTACAGTCATCCTGTAGAAGTAACTGTACCAGATGTTGTCAAAGTGAAAATAGATGTAGCGGCTACAAGAGGTAATGATGTTCCTGCTAAATTTTCACTTTCATCAATAAATAAAGCTGTACTCGGAAAGCTTGCATCGGAGATAAGAAAAATAATGCCTCCGGAACCTTATAAAGGAAAAGGAATTAGATACGCAGACGAACAAGTGATCCGTAAGGAAGGCAAAGCATTCGCCTCAGGAGGATCTTAATAAATGAATAATAAAAAAATACAAAAAGCAGCGTTAAGACGCAAATATCATATACGTAAGAAAGTGTTTGGAACACCAGACAGGCCGCGTTTGACGGTTTTCAGATCAAATAAGCATATATATGCACAGATAATTGATGATACAGTCGGTGTGACACTGGCCTGTGCAAGTACAAAATCAAAAGCCTTAAATGGACAGATTCCTCAGACTGGAAATAAAAAGGCTGCTGAAGTTGTTGGTGAAACAATTGCAAAGCAGGCTCTTGGTGTTGGTATTAAATGTGTGTGCTTCGATAAGAATCGTTATAAATATCAAGGCAGGATTGAAAATCTTGCCAAAGCGGCCAGAAAAGCTGGATTAGACTTTTAATAATAAAGAAAAGGTTGGAGACTAAATTGGCAGTAGAACCTGTTAAATTATCAGAACAAGAAGAAAGACCTTTGGAAGATACAGTTGTTAAGGTTTTTCGATGTTCTAAAGTAGTAAAAGGTGGCCGAAGATTCAGTTTTGCGGCTCTGGTTGTTGTTGGTGATCACAATGGAACAGTTGGAATTGGATATGGTAAAGCCAATGAAGTTCCACAGGCCGTTGAGAAAGCCGTCAAAGACGCAAAGAAGAATCTTAGCCAGGTTGAATTGATTGGTCGTACTGTTCCTCATCAGGTAGAAGGAAAGTACAGAGCAACGCGGATTATTATTGCACCTGCAAGCCCCGGTACAGGGGTTATCGCCGGTTCCAGTGCTCGCGCGGTATTAGAATATGCAGGTGTACAGGATGTTCTTACTAAGGTTTATGGAAGTACTTCCGCCAAAAATGTTGTTAAAGCCACACTGGTGGGCTTATTAAAATTACGTAGTAAAGAAATGGTTGAATCCCTTAGAGGAGTAGCAATTAATTAATTGCTTATAAACTATAGGGTAACTTGAATGTTAAATCACGAAATTACATCTATTGTAGGTAAACATAAACGTCGTCGTATAATTGGCAGAGGTATCGGAACCGGTCATGGCAAGACATCCGGTAGAGGCCATAAAGGAAGCGGCAGTAGAGCTGGAGCAACTTCCTTCTCTTTGTTCGAAGGTGGACAAATACCTCTGTTCAGAAAATTACCGAAACGAGGTTTCAGTAATTTTGATTTCGCACAGCGTTGTGAAATCGTTAATATCTGCCAGTTAGAACGCTTCGAAGACGGAGCAGTAATCGGTATTGAACAACTTAGTAACGCTGGTTTGATCAATAGCGATAAAAGTACAGTAAAGATTCTCGGCAAGGGTGACCTTACGAAGAAATTACAGGTTACTGTTCATAAGTTCAGTAAATCTGCCGAGCAGAAAATTACCGCTATCGGTGGTACTGCAAACCAGATTAAGAAAAGCGGATAGGAGTTAGGCGAATTTCGCCGAATGAGTTAAGAATGGAATTATGCTTGGATCTATAATAAATATTTTTAAGATACGTGACCTTCGCAATAAGATTCTTTTTACTGTTGCGCTTCTGGTTATATACAGAATAGGTTTTCATATTCCTGTTCCTGGTTTCAATTATGATGCGCAAATTGAAGCGGCTAATCAGGCGGAAACTGCTTTCGGAAAAGCTGCTGAAATGATGCGTATGTTAACTGGCGGACGTCTCGATCAAAGTAGTTTGTTCGGTTTGGGAATTATGCCTTATATTACAGCATCAATTATATTGATGCTGCTTGGTGAAGTAATTCCTTCATTGAAAAAATTACGTCAGGAAGGACAAACCGGTCATAAGAAAATTCAGGAATATACAAGATACCTGACTGTTTTTATTTGTATTATTCAGGCATTGATGTTTATGAAATTGCTTGGCGGCCAGGAATTGATATTTGCCGGTATGAAGGGTCGTGCTATGTTTATGGGTGTAATTGGCATGACAGCCGGTACGATTTTCCTTATGTGGCTTGGTGAACAAATCGATGAATATGGAATTGGAAACGGAATCAGCTTAATCATTATGGCTGGTATCGTAGCCAGAGTTCCATGGGTTCTAGGGCAAATATGGGGAAATAGTGTTTTTTCTTTAGCACCAGAAGCAGGAAAATACGGGCCGGTTACTATTATATTTTTGATAGCCACATGTGTATTTGTGATTGCCGGAGCTATATTAATTACTCAGGGACAACGTAGAATTCCGATTCAGCAGGCAAAACAGATGCGAGGCAGAAGAATGTACGGCGGACAAAGACATTATTTGCCTTTAAGGGTAAATCATGGCGGCGTTATGCCAATCATTTTTGCTTCGAGTTTTATGATGTTTCCTCCTATTATTTTAGAGAATTTATCAAATAGATTTAGAGGTTCAGACTTTTTATTAATGCTTAAGAATGCGTTTGATTATCGTGGGTACATATATAACGTTTTAGATATTATTTTAATATTTTTATTCGCTTATTTTTGGGTTACTGTTCAATTTCAACCAAAAGAGATGGCTAAAAATCTTCGTGATTCGGGTAGCTTCATACCGGGGCTTCGTCCTGGTCGAAGGACAGCAGAATATCTTGAAAACGTAATGGTAAAAATAACTTTTTATGGTGCTGCGTTCCTGGCTATTATTGCTACTATTCCTGTTTTAGTTTCTGTATCTCTCGGAGTAAATCTTAGTATTACGAATTATCTCGGTGGTACAGGTTTATTGATTGTTGTAAGTGTGTCTTTGGATTTAGTTCAGAAAATAGAAGCAAACCTTCTGATGCGTAGTTATGACGGATTTAGCAGTGCTGGAAGAATAAAAGGAGCCTATGCATGAGAATAGTTTTGTTAGGAGCACCTGGTTCAGGAAAAGGAACCCAATGTAAAAGTCTTGTTGATAAGTATGGTCTTCTTCATATGTCAAGCGGCGATATCCTTCGTAAGGAAAGAGCCGCGAAAAGTGAATTAGGCAAAAAAGCTCAAGGCTACATGGATTCCGGAGCTCTTGTTCCTGATGATTTGATAATTAAAATGATGTCAAAAGCTATCAAAGATGCTCCTAAAGAAGGTTTTATTCTCGATGGTTTTCCAAGAACCGTAAATCAGGCGATTGAGCTTGATAAATCAATGTCAGATGCAGGAATGAAAATTGATTATGTTCTGAATCTTGAAGTTGATGATAGTATTATTGAAAAGCGCATAACAGGCAGAAGAAGCTGCCCTAAATGCGGTGCGGTTTATCATATTCAAAATATGAAACCGAAAAAAAATGGAATTTGCGACCATGATGGTACAAAACTTGTTCAAAGAGCTGATGATACCGCAGAAGTAGTTGCAAAACGCCTTGAAAATTATCATAAGCAGACAGAACCGCTTGTGGATTATTATAAAAAGAACGGAAATGTTTATGACTTTCGTTCAGATAGAGATCCTGAAGTAGTTAAAGAAGATATTTTTAATTTACTGGATTCTTAATCATAAACATGTTGTTCAGGTTAATTGTAAAAAAGATTTGGAAATAAATGGCTATAACGCTTCGCAGCCCAAGAGAAATTGAATTAATGCGGCAGGCAGGAGCTGTTGTTGCAGATGTTCTTTTAAAACTTAAAGAGTATTCGAAACCGGGAGTAACTACTGCTGATCTTGACAATATGGCAACACGATTGTCTATGGAAGCCGGAGCAGAAACCTTATTCAAAGGAGTTCGTTCCCATTTTGCAAAAATACCTTTTCCAGGAGCAATTTGTGCTTCGATTAACGAAGAACTTGTTCATGGAATACCTTCGGATAAAGTAAGACTTAATGAAGGTGATATACTTAGTATAGATTTTGGTGTAAGGCTTAATGGTTATTGTGGAGATTCAGCAATTACTATCGCTATCGGGAAAATCAGTAAAGAGAAACAAAGACTGATGGATATAACAAAAAGTCTTCTTGATATAGCAATAGAAAAAGCCGCTCCTGGTATTAAATGGAGTGAAATAGCTGCTGTTATGCAAAAGAAAGCAGAATCAGCAGGTTTTTCTGTAGTAAGAGATTTCGTTGGACATGGAATAGGCACAAATATGCATGAAGATCCTAAAGTGCCGAATTATGTAAGCAGAGAATTACTGGCTAATGATATTTTTCTTACTGAAGGTATGGTTTTGGCAGTTGAGCCTATGGTTAATGCAGGCTCTCATGCTGTAAAGACGCTGAGAAATGGTTGGACCGTGGTAACTAAAGATAAAAAATGCTCAGCTCATTTTGAACATACTATTGCGATAGTGAAAAATGGTTGTAAAGTATTAACTGTAAAGAAATAGTAATGGTATATCAGATAAGTCACGGTCAAAAAGAAAAAAATATGGCAAAGAAGGACACAATAAGATTGCAGGCTAAAGTGACCGAAGCTTTGCCGAATGCCATGTTCAATGTAGAACTTGAAAATGGCCATAAGATTTTGGCGCATGTTTCAGGAAAGATGCGAATGAATTTTATTCGTATTTTACCTGGTGATTCGGTTACTGTAGAAATGTCGCCTTATGATCTTAACAGAGGTCGAATAATATTAAGAAGTTAGTCGTTACTTATATACTTGTCATGTGAACGGGTAATATAAGTTTCGCAATGTGATTAAAACAGGTTATATAATGAAAGTTAGAAGTTCTGTAAAACGTATTTGTGAAAATTGTAAAATTGTTCGCCGTAGAGGTACAGTTCGTGTAATTTGTTCGAATCCTCGTCATAAACAACGACAGGGATAATAGAGATAAGAGTTATACGGTACCGGTTATGGAATTTCTGAACTTAAAATTGACAATAATTAGCTATAGCAAGGAGTTAATATGCCGCGTATAGTTGGTGTTGATATTCCCAACGAAAAATCGATTTGGATTGCTTTGACTTATATCGCTGGTATCGGTCAGTATACATCCAAGAAGATATTAAAAGAAGCAGGTATTGATATTACATTACCTGCTAACAAATTAACTGAAGATGATCTTAGCAAAATAACCCAGATAATTGATCGAAGTTGTTTAGTTGAAGGTCAGTTACGTCGTCAGGTAGCTCAGAATATCGCGCGTTTGCGTGATATAAGTTGTTACAGAGGTCTTCGTCACAGAAGAGGTTTACCTGTTCGCGGCCAGCAAACACAGAGTAATGCAAGGACAAGAAAAGGTCCGAGAAAGACTGTTGCCGGCAAGAAGGGTGTAAAGGAAGCAAAAGGTTAATAACAAAAGTTAGAATATTACGAGAAGCATAATGGCGAAAAAGACCAAAAAAAAAGTAAGAAAAAATGTTGTTCGTGCTATTGTTCATATTAAGGCAACTTTTAACAATACATTAATAACTATTACAGACATGGACGGCAATGCAGTATGTACAAGTTCTACAGGTTGTGTAGGTTTCAAAGGCTCGCGAAAGAGTACACCTTTTGCCGCTCAAAAAGCCGCGCAACGTTGTGCAAGTTCCGCTATGCGTAATGGTGTTCGTGAAGTTGAAATTCGAGTTAAAGGACCTGGTTCAGGTCGTGAGTCTGCTATTTCGGCTCTGCAGCAGGCAGGATTGCGTATAGCTTCGATAGAAGATGTGACTCCATTGCCTCATAATGGATGCAGACCACCGAAACGTAGAAGGGTATAACCCGTTATTATATAAAGATTTTTTGGAGATGAATAATTAGATGGGACGTTATTTGGGTTCATCTTGTAAACAATGTCGCCGTGAGGGCATGAAATTAATGCTTAAGGGCGTCAGATGTGAGACGGCGAAATGCCCGATTGAGAAAAAACAACGAAATCTCGGTCCTGGTATGCATGGCTGGAGAAAAGGTCGAAGCAGTGACTATGGCGTTCGTTTACGAGAAAAGCAGAAACTAAAAAGATACTATGGAATTCTTGACAGACAGTTCATGCGATGCTTCAGAAGAGCAGAGCGTATTAAAGGTAACACTGGAGAAAATCTTCTTCAATTACTCGAAAGACGTCTCGACAATGTTATTTATAAGCTGAATTTCGCTCCTTCAAGGAAAGCGGCAAGACAGCTTATTTCGCATGGTCATATTTATGTTAATGGAAGAAGATTAAATATTAGTGATTATACAACAAAAATCGGGGATAAGATTTCTGTTAAAAGATCTGAAAGAAGTTCTAAGAGGATTAAAGAACAATTGGAAAGCAATACAAACTTCACTACTCAGGCATGGCTGCAGTTAGCTCGTGAAAAGAATGAAGCTACAGTAGTTGCTTTTCCGACAAGAGACGATATTCAGATTCCTGTTGAAGAACAATTTGTTGTAGAATTATGTTCAAGATAAAAAAATTGTTTTATATAGTTGAGTTTAGACAGTATCTGTTTTATTAAGTTTTAGCAAATATAATAAGTCGGCTCAAAATTATATTGGAGAAATATATGCGTGTTACATGGCGTGGTTTGGAGTTGCCGACCCGTGTCGAAAAAGATATGGGTATATCGAGCGAAAAATATGGCCGGTTTTTCATCGAGCCTTTTGAACGTGGTTTCGGTATCACGATTGGCAATAGTCTTAGGCGTATATTACTTTCCGCTTTGGAAGGCAGTAGCGTTACGTCCATAAAAATAAAAGGTGTGGATCACGAATTCAGTTCAATAAAAGGTGTTTTGGAAGATGTAACAGACATTGTCTTAAATGTGAAGAGTTTGATTGTAAGACTCAATGACAACGGCCCGAAAAAAATGAATATATCAGCGAATAAAATTGGAGTAGTTACTGCTGCTGATATTGTTGCTGATCCATCTATCGAAGTTATAAATAAAGGTTTGGTTCTGGCTACATTAACCGAAGAAATTAATTTTGAAATGGAAATGACTGTTGAAAATGGTCGCGGTTATGTTCCGGCTTCAGAAAGAATCGAAGATACAGATAGATTCGAACAGGAAATAGGCCTGATTGCAATTGATGCTTTATACTCACCTGTAACAAGAGTAAGATATACAACCGAGAATACACGTGTAGGTCAGAAAACAAATTATGACCGTTTAATCCTTGAGATATGGACAAATGGAACTGTTTTGCCGGAAATGGCATTAGTCGAAGCCGCTAAAATATTACGTAAGCACGTGAATCCATTTGTACAGTACTTTGAAATTGGTGATCAGACGACTGCTGCTTCAGAAATTCCAGAAGCTGAAACTGAAGAAAAAGCAGTTGATGAAGAATTCAATCAGAAGTTGACAATGCCTATTCAGGAATTGGAATTATCAGTCAGAGCAAGTAATTGCCTCGAATCCGCAAAGATTGAAACTGTTGGTGATTTAATTAAGTTGTCGGAATCTGATTTGCTGAAGATTCGTAGTTTTGGTAAGACTTCTTTAAGAGAAATAAAAAGAAAGCTTACTGATATTGGCTTGTCATTGAATGAAAATTGATAAAAGTTTGTGTTAGAATCCGGATTGAGTTTCCGAATAAGAGGGTTTATTAGATATGCGTCATAGAGTAGCAGGACGAGAATTAAGCAGAACCAAAGAACATCGTTTGGCAATGAGACGTAATTTAGTCTCTTCGCTTTTCGAGCATGAAACAATTTCTACAACGATAGAAAAAGCGAAGGAAGTAAAACCTTTTGCTGAGAAGCTTATTACATTAGCAAAGAAGGGCGATTTGAATGCCAGACGCAGAGCTATTTCTTTGCTTGGTAATAGAAAAATTGTTGCTTTGGAAGACGGCGTTGAAGTAAAAAAAGGTACCGTGATAGGCAAGCTTTTCAGCGATCTTGGACCGAGGTATCTTGATAGATCAGGTGGATATACAAGAATTATACGCCTTGCATTAAAAAGATTAGGCGATAATGGCCAGCTCGTTCTTCTCCAGTTGGTTGGTAACGAACAAAAAGCCGAAGAACAGGAACAGGCTCCAAAGAAAAAACGCACAAAGAAATCTGCTGATAAAGCAGAAGCTAAACAGTCTCAAGAGACTTCAGAAAACACAGAAGAAAATCAAGAGGAAAAGCAGGATAATTAATTCTGTTAATAAACAAGAATTTTTTATGAACGAACATAATTGTCTTTTCTGTAAAATGGTACTCGGTCAGATTCCGGTTACTAAAATTTACGAAGATGATATTGTTCTTGCATTTTTGGATATTGGCCCGATTAGTGACGGCCATACTTTAGTAATACCAAAACAGCATTATGAAAAAGTTGACCAGTGTCCCCCGGAACTTTTTGGGCAAGTGACTTCTCGTATTGGTAAAATAGCTTATGCGGTTGTTGCCGCTATGAAAGCGGATGGGTATAACGTTCTTTGTAATAATGGGAAAGCAGCTGGTCAGGTTATCGACCATTTACATTTTCACATAATACCAAGAATGATGGGTGATGGAGTTTTTGATCGATGGCCTTCTCATAAATATGAAGAAGGTAAAATTGGAAAAACTGCAGAGCGGATTCGTAAATATTTATGATTCTGATTTGTTTTTATTGATAATTTAATATTTTTATGGTATATAGATAAAATGACCGCGGGGTAGAGCAGTCTGGTAGCTCGTCGGGCCCATAACCCGGAGGTCGGAGGTTCGAATCCTCCCCCCGCTATTACTTGTAAATAAAGGACTTGCAGCAATTGTGAGTCCTTTTTTTATTGGGGAAAATTGCTTTTCGTACCCTAAACAGTCGTAGGGTACATTTATTCATCCGGTCATAAATTGCATTAATTTCTATTTTTATGTCGAAAATAAGACTAAAAGATCAGCCTCATGAGTGTACATTTTGAGATGGATTTATTCTTGTATCACCTTTTAATTGTCTTTCTGTAGACTTTTATTGCGGTACGCGCGTAGAATCACTGTTATATGTTGATATCAATCTATTATTAGGCGGCTTTGCGGTGATATGACTCCAAGCCGCTCTATAGTGACAATTTCTCCCTGGTTCCCCTGGTACTTGGTCTCAATGATTTTGTTTATAGCTTGGTGTATCCGTTCGTGATGATAGTACACAATATACTCAGATAGTACATGTTGCAACTGTTGTTCCGATGTGAGAATCAGGTAATTGAGACATTCTTCTTTGACAGATCTAATAAACCGTTCAGCATAGGCATTGAGATTCGGGCTTCCTGGCGGTAGTTTGACAGATTTTATGCCAGAAGATTTGAGAATCTTTCCGAATTTGGTAGTGAACAGTGGATCATGATCATGAATCAAGTATTTCTTGTTTGATAGGATGCTATTCTCCCATGTTATGTTGCGGGCAATTTGTTCCATCCATGGTCCACTCGGCTGTGGCTGAACACCAATGATCTCAACTTTACGGGTAGCTAAATCTATAGCAAAGAGCACCATACATCGAATGAGTTTTTTTCTAACCAGCAATTCAACAGAGAAGAAATCACAGGCAGCCATAACATTCCAGTGACTTTTAATGAAATCACTCCAAGAGGTCTTTTTAGTTATTGATGGTTCAGTATCTAAGCCATTCTAAGAAGGATATTCTTAACCGTTGTCTCTCCTATTTTGTATCCGAGATAAAAAATATAATCTTTAATGCATGTGTATCTCCAATGTGGATTTTCATGTTTTAATCGAATGGCAAGGTCTGTAATTTTTTTGATATCCTTGGTCGGCCTCGATTTTTGGCATTTTGACTGCCGTCATACTTTTGGGCGATGAGTTTATGATACCAGCTAAGAATAGTATCAGGCGTGAACAGGACTCTAGTCTCTTCCAATAATTTACGAGTTAGCTGTTTTGCTTTTAGAGCCAATCTTATTCTTTGATGATTGTTAAGAAGAATACGCTTATCTTTTTCCTTTTATTCTATTAAGACTTCAACCTGAGCTTTGAGGTATTCAATTGCTTTGTAAAGTTCTTTGTTGATGCAATAAGCAATATACATCGTGATTGTAATCCATATTTTATGTTTCATAGGCTGCGAAGTTTAACATATTGACATAAAACCTGTAATAATGTCGTTTTTTTATGCTCTTGTTTTTTGCTGAAAATGAGGATTTTTGGTAATAGTATTCAATGTACCATCACCACCAATTTCATATTATAATCATAAGTTGATATATAGTAAGTTGTTATGATTGTCGATTGTATATGTCCGATTAAAATTCTACAACCAACACTACAACTAACTCAGGAATATCCAAAAAAAATCATGTCACTTTTTGAGGAGGTAAAAACCATGAAAAACTTAAGTAGAAAAACTCGTTCAGACAAATTTCCACTTACTCTTCATACAACAGGACAATACTGTAAAAAAATTCGAGGGAAAATATACTACTTCGGCTCTGATAAGAGACTGGCTCTTCAAACTTACTTGGATCAGGCAACTTTTCTTCATGGACATAATATCAGTCTGCAAGAATCTAATAACGATAGTATGGCATTAAAACAGCTTATTGACATGTACTTGAAATATCAGCATAGTAAACTCATGGCGAACAATCTTACAGTACGTCACTATAGCGATCAGCTAAGCAGCCTGAATAATTTTAGAATATTCCTTGGTCAAGATTGTAAAATCAAGAACATATCAACATTAAACTTGCAGAGCTATAAACAATATTTGCAGAAACATTATTGTTCGGTCTGTAGAATGAATCTTAACATAAGTATTATGAAAGCCATGTTCCATTGGGCCAGGAAAAATGATATCCTCAAAAACATTCCTAATATAGATGCTGTATCGAGAGAAAAGATTATTCATCAGGATAAATTTACATTTGATCCAACCTAATTAAATAAACTAATCTTATATGCTGATATTAAAATGAGAGCAATGATATGGTTGGGATTAAACTGCGGCTTTGGTTGCACAGATTGTGCCTATCTGAAATGGACTGATTTTGACTTGGCCAATGGCAGGATTAAATTAGCCAGACGAAAAACAGGTATTTCGAGAGATTTGCCTTTATGGCCGGAAACTATTGCATTACTCAAAAAAATACCCCGAAGAGGTGGGCTTGTCTTTTACACTAATAGAGGTAATCCATATATGCACAGTACTCTAAAGATTACTACAGATGGCACAGAGAAGTATATAAACGTAAATTTAATTACGTCTAAGTTTTCGAGGCTTATCAAAAAGACAAGTATTAATGTACCCAAAGGAACTGGTTTCTATGCCCTGAGAAGAACAGCAGCCACGATTGCAGCAAGATCAGGTGATCCATTTGCTGTTCAGAGGCTTCTTGGACATGCTGACTTAACAATGGCCACAAGATATGTTCAGGATGTTTCCAAACAAACGGATACAGTTATTGAAAATAGCAGGAAATTTCTTGTGCAAAATCATGTATGATGTTTACATCAATAGCATGGGGCTGTAAGCGATACTCACAATCCCTTTATGGGTGAAGAAGTAAGACCATATATTCAGCTATGGATTTTCTTTTAGCCAGTTGTCAAGTAAGATTAAAAAGTCATCGATATCAACTATACCTGAGAAGTTGAGAGTTGATCGCTTTAATTTTGCCATTTTATGATATTCTTAGCTCTTAAAGCAAAAATTATGGCTGTATCGCCTGATTGTAGATCCTTACATCATCAATCAGGCCATTCCAGAAACTGTCGGATTCCTTGCTCTTTCCGGCACCAATATAAAAACCGTTTGTCGAACCAGGTAAGGCGCCTTTTAAAGAGGTGTCGTCTTTTGCCGCTATTTCATCATCTACATATAGAGTTCTATAGAAACCATCCCAAACAAGACCTACATGGTGCCAGTTACCATCAGTTATTACAGTTTGAGAAACCAATTTCTTATCGCTTCTACTCTGAAGTTCGACCATAAAATATCCTGACAAAGAATCAGCAGAGAGGAAGTTTCTTTGGCCAATCTGCGACAAGATAACCTTTCCCGGTTCTCCACCTTTGACCCATGCAAAGATACTGAAAGGTCCATGTGTTGAAGGATTAAATATGAAAGGCGTTTCAATATAATTGTCATTACCATCTAACTGGACTGCACCACTAACTTTCCCGCCTTCGGATAACCAGGTTGGACTACCATAAAGTGTTCCATTTTTTCCAGCAACACTGTCTTTAGCGATATTACCTTCCTGCTCATCTAACCTCCAATACGCAATGATTCTCGGATCAGGTAACTGCCGTATCTCTCCTATGATGTTGCTATCGATAATAACAGGTTCGAAGTCTTTCCAGTAATCAATAGCAATACCATTGAGGTTATCGACTAAGCAATTTCGAATTGTTGGAGACGTGCCTGCACATGTGATGCCCACAGTGCCACCCAATATAGTTAGACCTTCAAATTTCGAATGCGCACCTCCGCCTGGTGAAAGCGTTATAACAGGCTTTTCGCCATTGCCTATGAGAATTGTCATAGCAACTATATTTGGATCATTCGGATCGTCCGAACGAAGCGTTAGGGTTTTGCCTTTGAAATCGAGATTCTCCATATACGGCCATCTACCTGCACCAAGTATTATTTCATCACCATCCTGTGCATCATTAATAGCCTCCTGGATGCTCGAATATGTTTGCCCTATGCATGCATTCTTTATGGTCTGTGGAACCACGTTCTCAGGTTTGATAAAGTGCGGGTCTGCATATATATAAGAACCATACATGTCGTAAGCTTTAATAGTCCACCATGTTTCTTCGAAGGGAAACACGCTCACAACATCGTTCGGCGGACTTACTGTATCGGCAGCCAAATAGATCATGTGAAATGGGTCGCGACCGAACAAAAGTTGATATTGGATCGCATTTTCACTATCCTGGCAACTCAAGATAGCACCATTAGCGTCGACAGAATTTCCATCCGAAGGTCCTATAAGGGTGACAGGCTCCGGGAGTCGCGCTGGATAGTCCAATTCATCACTGAGATACATAGAACCAGCAGAAATTGTTCCTTCCCAATAGAACCAGTAATTATAGATGCCAGGTGTTGATACGAGCTGAAGATTTTTACCAGGACCAAAGACAGACCAGTACGCACCGGCAACTATACCATTATTAAATTGATTCTTTTTGCCGCCTGGATTATTAAACGAATCGACATAAAAATCTGGGGCACCTGAATGGTCACTAAGTGAGAATCCCACGTTCAGTATATTAGGATAAAACGCAGCCATTTGACTCACATAGTTATCAATGAAACAACGCTCGCCATCAACGGAACTTGCCAGAAAATTCTGAATATCCTCAGAATAGTACCGGCAAGAAGTGGCTGCATCAAGGAAAGTCACCTGGTTTACAGTATATCTTGCATCTTTGTAAATAAGATTCAGACGCAGTCCTACGTCTATAGCAGGTTGGCCGCCTGTGCTCCAGCCTGAGGTCTGTATGGGCTGCTTGTAATCCGGTGCAACACTCGATAGATATGTGATTAACATATCACCATAGTGAAAGTATTTGCGATCTGTACCGGTTTTATCCGGCTCATATCCATTCGGAAAATCTATTATATTTGGTGCATGACTCTTATTTGTCACATTGATTTTGCCTGATCCTGTGACACAATTTCCCCCGCCAAAATAGAGAAAAGTTGGCTCGTTGGGATCGAAGGGAGGATTCTCCAAAGTCATAGTGTTAGTGCCGAACGAAGGGACGATAATAATGCTGACCAAATCTGCACGGCTTGATAGTTCACCATCACTTACTACCAACTCAAATTCACATTTCTGAACATAATTTGTTTGGTTGAAGCCCTTAACCATAGGTTTAGCAGTATTAGTATCTGAGATTACTAATGATGGTCCGGATACCTGAGTCCATTTATAAGTCAACTGACCCGACTGGTCCGGATCGTATGAGTTGCTGCCATCCAATTGTACTTGTCCTGTTGCGGCGTATTTTGGCAAGCCGGCATCCGCTATAGGTTTAATTTCTGCTGATTCGGAAGCATTTACTGCTGACAATAGCAGAATTAAATATAAGGAGATTAAAAAAGTTTCCGGTAATAATAGCTTGGGTTTCGAATAATAGAACAATTTCATATTACACCTTTCCTTTCTGACTTTTGATAAAAAAACTCTTTATATTTCAATTTACTTATAAATTTTCTTTCAGCCAGTTATAAAGTAAGATTTCAAAGTCTTTGATATCAACTGTACCTGATAAGTCGAGGTCTGTACCATCGCAGTAACTATTACTTTCGTCACAACTCGTATTCTCGTAGTAAACATAGTGGTTCCGGAAGAAAGCAAAATCTTCATCTATTGTTATGCCATCAGGACAGAGAAAATCTCCTTTCGGTATTTGCCAGACCAGCCTCGGATAATTCGTTCCCTCACAAATGCTCCATATATCATTTGGACCATCTACAGTCTCCCCCACGAAGTCCCAGCCTTCGTCAGTAAAGATGCTTTTTGTTTTCATCTCGGCTGTGGTCTTGCCTGTGCCTCCAGC
>CAZMPL010000021.1:0-11492 GCA_964567805.1 uncultured Pirellulales bacterium
TCTGAAACGCTGGATGGAGGTTTATACTCCTGCTGGTTATTCCAAGGACAAGAAGTATCCGGTTCTGTTTCTGCTGCATGGCATCGGCGGCAATGAGAACCATGAGTGGACAAGGGGAGGCTCTGCCAACGTGATTATAGACAATTTGATTGCTGATAAGAAAATTGAGCCTATGATTGTGGTCTTCCCTAATGGCAATGTGACAACCGGCGGTGACACCGGCCAGGGCGGTCGCGGTGGACGCGGCGGTCCAGGTGGTGGATTCGGTGGTGGCGGTGACGCCGCTCAGATGAGCGGTGACGGCTGGGGAAAGAACTTCGAGACCGACTTGATCAAGGACATCATCCCCTTCATAGAGAAGAACTACTCCGTGTATACCGACCGCGAGAAGCGAGCCGTGGCAGGGCTTTCGATGGGTGGCGGGCAGTCGCTGGATTACGGCCTGACCAATCTTGATACATTCGCCTACGTTGGAGGCTTCTCTTCAGCACCCAACACCCGCTCAGTCGATCTGCTGTTCCCTGATCCTGAGAAGGCCAAGAAGATGCTGAAGGTTCTGTGGATCTCATGCGGCAATAAGGATGGTTTAATCACCAACAGTTTGCGGGTACACCAGTTCTGCAAGGAACAGGGTATTCAGCACATCTGGCACGTGGACGACAACGCTCATGATTTCAACCATTGGAAGAACAGTCTCTACTGGTTCTCACAACAGCTTTTCAAATAAAAAAAATATTGATAACGAATTATAGAATATAAAAGTTATCGAAAAGTAAATTCAGGTGGGACTGCATCAGAATATTGCAGCCCACCTTTTTGATTCTAAAAGTACAATGTTCAAACGAAAATGGCTTTGTGAACATTATTCATTCTGTACTTTGCTTGAGATGGTTGAAAATTATATCAGGTCATTTTATTTGAAATGCAAAATTGTTCCTGTAGTTCAATTGAAATCCGATAATATTATGGTCCCCGTATTTTTAAATTCACATTGATATGAATATGATAATACTGATAGTGATTCATTAAGAAACAGGTTATTATATCTGGAATAAGCAATGGCAAGTTTTATTGATTATACAATGCAAAATTCATCATCGACCAAATTGTTATAACTAATAATATGATAGTAGTGAGTTTGGATTATTCTCAGTTTATTGTTTTGTCGTAGTATCTGTATCATTAATTATTACTTTTTTCGAATGATATATATATCGTCTCCTATTGAACATCTGGGAAGTTTTATTCCAACTAATTCGCCTTTTGCTGCTGATTTCACACTGTTTTTTTCCACTTCCATGCTTTCTACAGTCAATCTCTTTATCGCTCTCTTTTTTGAAACCAGATAGATTTCATCGCCTACTTGTATTTTTCCACTGAACATTTTTACAGTGGCCGCTCCTGCTTTTTGCCAGTATTTTTCTATTCTTCCTACAAATTCTTTGTTTTCGGTATGTTCTCCGTTTTCTGAATAAGAGAAATCGTCTGAGGTTGGCATTTTAATGTAAAATCCTGAAGAGAAATCTCTATTATAAACTTTTCTTAGCTCGTCGAGTCCTTTGTTTATTTCTTCTCTTGAGAGTTTTTTGTCGATTGCTTTTCTATACTCTTCTGTTACTGTTTTTACATATTCAAGACTTCTGTTTCTTCCCTCGATTTTAAAGGATGTGACTCCCGCTTTTTTGATTTTATCTATGAAAGGAAGAGTGCACAAGTCTTTGGCCGACATTACTCTGCTGTTTTGGAGTTGAAGTTCGTTTCCTGAATCATCTTTAACTGTATATGCTCTTCTGCAGGGATGAACACATTGTCCCCTGTTTGCTGATAGTCCATGAACAAACTGGGAAGTAAAGCATCTTCCTGAGACTGAAACACACATTGCTCCATGGATGAAGCATTCTGTCGGAATGACTTTTGATATTTTTTTTATTTGGCTTAAGTTTAATTCCCTTGCAAGAACTATTCTTTCAGCTCCGAGTTGTTTATAGAATTTTGCTGCTTCTACGTTTGATACAGAGGCTTGTGTTGATATGTGGAAAGGGATATTATTTTTACGGCAGAGATTTATAACTGAAAGGTCCCAGCAGATAACTGCATCTACTTGTCCTTTTATTTTCTGAATTAGATTTTCAATTTTTTTTAACTCAGAGTCATAAATTATTGTGTTTAATGTCAGGTATATTTTAGGTTTTCTTGGAGAGTTCTCACATATTTTTTTGATTTTTTTCAGGTCACTTGTCTTGAAATTCTTTGCGGTATCACGCATATTGAATTCGTGTAGTCCTAAATAAACTGCGTCAGCTCCGGCCTCGATTGCAGTATATAGTTTCTGGAAGTCTCCAACTGGGGCTAATAATTCGTATTTCATACTATCTTGTTTTTTTGGTTTTAAGTTTTATAAAACAATACACTACAGTTATGTTTCTGTTGATTTTCGAGGTATCAACTCGCCATTTAATAAGACTGCCCGTGCTTTTTGAGTTGGGTCCTGGATGCGGCTGAGCATCAGGTTGATAGCCGCTTCTGCGATATCCTTGCATGGTTGTTTGTAAGTTGTTAATGGAACTCGTAAGTATTTTGCGTATTTAATATCATCTACACCGGCAATTTTTATATCATTCGGAATTTTATATCCTTGCTCTTCAATATAATACATCAGTTTGGAAGCGGTTGTATCATTAGCGCATAAAATTCCGGGTTTATCAACTTTTGAAATGAGACGTTCGATAAAGTTGGGATTTGTTATATCCTCAACATGAATATCTTCCAAAGAATTTTGAATACCTGCTTCTTTTAAGGCCTGCTGGTATCCGAAGATTCTCATTTGGACAGTTGGTGCAGAATATGGACGAGCGACAAAAATGACTTTTTTACAACCCTGTTCGAGCAAATGCCTGGTCAGGATAAAAGCTAAACGGAAATTATCAACACCGACAAGATCATATTTACTTCTTGAAGGAAAGGAGACAATGTCACGATCCATCAGAACTACAGGAATTCCTGCTTCGTCGAAAAGCTGGACTATGTTTGAATTTACTGTATCTTTCTCAGATGTGAGTTCCAGGGGAGTAAAGAAAACGCCGTTAATATCTTTCTGTTTAATATATCGGATTGCGAGCTGTTTTATATGCTGTCTTCGCATTTCCGCGTCTTCCTGCATTGAGCCGCTCCAGACCAGGTTGAAATTCTTCAATTGAGATAGATGTGACATGTGGCCGCAAATAGATTCGAAGATTTCAGTTTCACCAAGACCCGGAATCAATAGAGCGAAGTTTTTTATACCGGTATTCGGTTCGTATCGTACAAAAGTTCCTACTCCGCTTACTCGTTGAATGTAGCCTGATTTTTGCAATAGATACAATGCTTTTGCGACTGTTGGCCGGGATACGTGATATTGTTCTGCTAATTCTATTTCATTTGGAAGTTTTTGGGAAAGTTCATAGACATTATTCTCAATATCCTTTTTCAGAGATTTGTAAAGGCTGTGATATTTTTGCCTTGAGTCAAATACTGCATCAGACGTTGTATCTTTTTTTGTCATAAAGTTTCCAAATAGAATAAGAGAAAAAATCAACTTATTAGAAATTATAAGATAATAATCTATTATGTTTTACATTAAAAAGTTGTATTTGAAAAGTTTATTCCAGTTTTAAGGTTAAAGAGTTGTAATAATGGTCAAAATATAGAAATTACACCCAATTATAGCTTGACATTATTGTGGTATTATGTTATTTGCTATGTTAATAATATTAGATGATATGTAATGAATATGTAAATATAATGTAATGTATATGTTAGTTATTGAGTTTTTATTAAGAAAAACTCAATAACAAGTCGAATTCGCGTTATTCAAAAAATTGGTCTTGCTTCTACATCTAATCAGAAAGCAGGTCGCAAGCTTGAAAAAAGGTGAAAAAATGAAAAACCAGGTACAGCTTATTACATATGTTGATCGTCTGTCAGGTGGTGGTTTCAAGGAATTAAATGGCTTGCTAAGGGGGCCTCTTGCAAATGTTTTCGGTGGTACACATTTATTACCTTTTTTTACACCCATCGACGGTACTGATGCTGGATTTGATCCTATTGACCATACTCAAGTGGACTCTCGTCTTGGAACATGGGAAGATGTGAAAACTCTTAGCGGTGCGGTAGAAATTATAGCTGACCTTATTGTTAACCATGTTTCATCGTCCTGCCCGCAGTTTCTCGATTTCTCCAAAAAAGGTTCCGCTTCTAAATATAACGGCATGTTCCTTACTATGGATGCAGTTTTTCCAAAAGGTGCTAAAGAATCGGATATTCTGAGTATTTATAGGCCGCGTCCAACACTTCCTTTCACTCCTGTAACATTGCTTTCAGGTGAGAGAAAACTGATTTGGACTACGTTTAATCCAACGCAGGTTGATATAAATGTTCGAAATTCTAAAGCTGAAGCTTATCTGGATTCGATACTTCGTCAATTTCAGGCTTCAGGTATAAAAGCAATTCGGCTTGATGCTGTTGGATATGCGATAAAGAAGCCGGGAACAAGTTGTTTTATGATACCGGAAACTTTCGAGTTTATTGCTGAATTGACGGAAAAAGCCCGCAAGTTAGGAATTGAAGTCCTTGTAGAAATACATAGTTATTACAAAAGGCAAATCGAAATAGCTCGTCGAGTCGATTGGGTATATGATTTCGCTTTGCCTCCTCTTGTTTTACATGCGTTATTTAAACATGACCCATATCCGCTGGCGAAATGGCTGGAAATCAGTCCTCGCAACGCTGTAACTGTTCTGGATACACATGATGGTATTGGTGTGATTGATGTTGGGGCCGATTCAAACGGCGATCCTGGACTTTTATCGCCATCTCAGATTGATAATCTTGTGGAGACAATCCATAAGAGAAGCAAGGGACAAAGCAAACAGGCAACAGGAGCGGCGGCTAACAATCTTGATTTATATCAGGTTAACTGCACTTTCCTCGATGCATTGGGAGGCAGTGAAACAGAGTACCTGATTGCTCGCGCATTACAGTTCTTTGCGCCAGGAATACCACAGGTTTACTATATTGGCCTTCTTGGGGGGCGTAATGATATGGAACTTCTGGTTCGTTCGAGTGTCGGTCGTGACATTAATCGACATTATTACAAAAAGGAAGAAATTAAAGAAGCGTTGGCTCATTCTTTGGTAAAGAAACAAATTGAACTGATAAGATTGCGGAATTCTCATCCTGCATTTGGTGGTGAGGTAAGTATAAAAGTTCCGACAAAACATAAAATAGAAATTACCTGGACGCTCGACAAACAATGGATAAAGCTTAATGTTGATTTATCAGTTCCGAGTGCTACCATTACCGGCACAAGCCAAACAGGTGAAATTAAAATGGTTATTTGTGACTAATCCAAAGTATATAATAATTCTGTAGGGACAATTTTATGGATACAAAGTCAGCACAAAAACGTAATCTTACGGCTATCAAATTACTTACTTTCCTCATGTTTACGATGTTCGCAATGACTACTGATTCGGTCGGCAAGATTATCGATGAAGTAATGAAACAATACGAGTTGAGCCATTTTGCCGCAGGGGCTCTCCATTATGGCCCCATGACAGCGATTGCGTTAGCAGGTATTTTTCTTGGTTTTTTGGCAGACAAGCTTGGCCGAAAGAAAACTATCATTCTCGGGCTTGTAATCTTTGCGTTAAACTCCTATCTATTTGTTGTTGGGAATAACTTTTGGTATTTTGTCACTCTGCTCGTTATTTCCGGTGCCGCAATAGGAATATTTAAAACCGGCTCACTGGCATTGATAGGTGACATTACCGTTTCCACTTCAGAACACACAAGAACCATGAATACGCTTGAAGGATTTTTCGGAGTAGGCGCGATTATCGGCCCGGCTATTGTTACGGCACTTTTGGTGAAAGGACTTTCCTGGAAATGGTTGTACGTAATTGCCGGCGGAATCTGTACGATACTGATAATTATAGCGGTGTTGGTAAAATATCCTTCTACTATAAAGTCGGTGGACGAACCAATTAACTTTAAGCGTACAATGCGAATGATGAAGAATCCTTATGCTTTAGGGTTTTCTATAGCGATTTTTCTCTATGTTGCGGCAGAATGTGCAATTTATGTCTGGATGCCGTCACTTCTGGAAAACTATGAGGGGCCATATTTGAAAATGGCTGCGTATGCTTTATCGATATTCTTCATTCTGCGTGCAGCCGGACGTTTTCTGGGTGCATGGGTGCTAAAGAAATTTGAATGGACCTTGGTTATGGTTGTTTTCAGTATGGCGATATTTATCTGTTTTGCTGGTTCTGTCGCAGGCGGCTTATCTTGGGCCATCTGGCTTCTTCCTCTGTCTGGCTTATTCATGTCGATGATATATCCGACACTTAATTCGAAGGGAATCAGTTGCTTTCCAAAAGCAGAACACGGCGCCGTTTCAGGTGTTATCCTGTTCTTCACGTGCACAGCCGCTGCTCTGGGGCCATTGGTTATGGGAGTAGTTAGCGATATATTCCATGACACTAAATATGGCTTTGTCTTTGCGACTGTATTCGCTGCTTTGCTTTTTGTCGGATTGTTTTTTAACTGGATATATGATCCTGCTAAAAAACGTTTGGCTATGCTCGATTCAAGCGAATACAGTACGACAAAGTCCTAAAATTGTTTAATCTGCAAAGGATAAAAAGAAATGCTTAATAGAATTCTGATTCTTGCGCTGATTGGAATATTTGTAAATGTCACTGCACAAGGGCAATTAGTCGAAGAGTTTAATCCTCCTAAGGCAAACAGTTGTCTTGCTTTAACGGCACGAAATCTGGCTGACCAGATGCTGGACTGGAATCAGCTTGGAAGATATTATGCCGAGAATCAGAAATTAAAGAGTTTACCTCCTGAACCGAATCGAGTTGTTTTTATGGGGGATTCCATCACAGATTTCTGGAAACTTTCTGAGTATTTTCCCGGTAAGCCTTATGTTAATCGAGGTATAAGCGGACAAACGACACCTCAGATGCTTGTGCGTTTATTTTCTGATGTAATAGATTTAAAACCGGCAGCTATGGTACTGCTTGCAGGAATTAATGACATTGCTCAGAACACCGGACCTCAAACAGCAGAAATGATCGAGCAAAACATACAGGCAATGACTGAGTTGGCTCAGCTTCATGGAATAAAAGTTATACTCTGTTCAATTATGCCGGTAAGTGATTATCCATATTTGAAACAGCAGAAAGGTCTCATTGACAGTAAAGTGAAAACAGTAAAGTGGACGGAAAGTCACCCGGCTGGTGACATTATTAAACTGAATGCATGGCTGAAGGATTATGCTGAGAAAGTGAATGCGATTTATGTGAACTACTTCGATGCGTTTGTGGATGAGAAAGGCTTGCTGAAAGAATCCTGTTCAGATGATGGTTTGCATCCCAACGATGATGGTTACAAAATTATGAATCAAATTATTGAAACAGCGATACAAAAGTCACTAAAAAAATAAATAATATTTAAGAAAAGGAGTAAGTAAAGATGAAAGCAATTCAAATCATTATTCTTACAGTTATAGTTGTTTTACTTCCGTGTTATATTTTTGCTCAGGAGACCGCAACCGGTTTCAAAGTAGGTGCAGCGAAAATCGATATCACTCCCGACTTGTCCAGCGGTGGTGGTCGCGGAGGTATGATGGGCGGCAGAGGTGGTATGATGGGCGGAAGAGGCGGTATGACGGGTCGCGGCGGAGCCGTTGCCGGTACACCTGGTGATGCCAATGCTGTAGGTCGCGGCGGTGCTGCAACTGCCGGTCGTGGTGGTATGATGGGTGGCGGTCGCGGAGGAATGATGGGCGGCGGAGCGAGTGGCGGATATCCCGGCGCAGATGGCATTCTCGATCATCTCTATGCAAGGGCAATCGTAATCGATAACGGTACAACAAGTGCTGTCCTGCTTTCAGTGGATGCCGCTGGCGTAGGGGATAATATATGGACTGGATTGGGAGCGAGAATAGAACAAGAATTGGGTATTCCAGCTAAAAATCTATTCACTAATCCGATACATACTCATAGCGGCTCCGGCTCAGCTTCAGTCGATCAATTATTCAACCTCGTTAAGGAGGCCAAGGGAAAGCTTCAACCAGCACGTATTGGTTATGGAACAGGCGTTTCATACATCAACGTTCAGCGTGACATCATCGATCCCAAAACACACAACTGGTGGGAAGGAGCAAATTACGATGGTCCGTCAGACAAAACCGTTGCGGTAATCAAATTTGAAACACTTACCGGCGAACCGATAGCTGTCTATTTTAATTATGCATGTCACGCTGTAGTTACAGGCAACACAGATATGGTTAGCGGCGATTGGCCCGGGGAAGCGGAAAGGTATATCGAAGATTCCTTTGACGACAAGTGTGTAGCGCTTTTCTCAGTCGGAGCTCAGGGCGACCAGAATCCGATTTATTTCCAGCAGACGTTTGATTTGCGTAACATTCGCATTAAAGAATACGCAGAACGCGGACAGGACATCAGCAATTCCATGCCTTCTGGCGGAGCAGGTTTGAATAAGGAAGATCCAACAGTAAAGAAACTTCTGGACCAACAGAAGATGATGATTAAATCCATGGGCCAGTTTATGGGCGAAGAGGTAAAGCGTGTGATGCGATTAATGGATCCGAATCATATGTCAACCGACGGCAAAATAGCTGCATCTCAAAAGATGCTCAGCTTACCAGGTCGTAGAAGAACCAGCGGTAACCAGCGTGCTGGAGTCGAGGCCACGTACGAGGATACAGCCGACGTCTCACTTCGTTTAAGTCTTCTGATGATTGATGACATTGCGATTGGCGGCGGCAGCGCGGAAATCTATAACATGATTGCCCAGAGATTCAAGAAAGAGTCTCCTTATGCTCGTTCAATCTTTGTGTCAATGGCAAATGGAAGCAGTAATACCGGATATATTCCTGATGACGCCGCGTATGGCCGTCTAACCTTCGAGGTTCTGTCGGCGAGATGCAAACCAGGTTATGCAGAAACAGGGATTGTCAACGGTCTTCTGGACCTGATTAATGAGGTCAAACAAGCGAAATAAAAAAGTTCATGTTAGTTAAGATGTCTCCGGCACAATGAACAACTTGTGCCGGAAGTCTAAATAAAATTATGTTATTGTTTGATAATGTAAAATGTGTGAATACCGCTAAATAAAGTGTGGATACTGTTATGAGGAGGTTAGTATTATGAATAAATATTTTGTTTTAATTGTCGCAATAATATTATTTTTTGCGATAGATTGTTCATTATTTGGGCAAACCTCAAGCGGTTTTGGCGGCGGCATGGCAGGTCTGGAAGGAACCGGCATGAGTGGTATGGGCAGAGGCATGAGAATTGGACAACGTCCGACAAAAGCAGAAAGACTTGCCTCAGTAAAAGAGCTTGAAAAACAAATCGCAGCCCTAAAGGTCGCTATAGAGGAAGCTCCTGATAAAGATCCGAATATCGCAAATCTCGAAGGTGCCAACCTGACAAAATTTATGGATGTCTATACACCCGAAAGCAATGCTATCAATGTCATTCAAGAGACTCTTTCATCTTTAAGCAGTACTAATGCCGGCTTGGGCTATAGAGGTAGAATGAGCAGCAGTCTTACATCTGAAGTCATTTCTGAGCTTATTACTCTTGCTAAGCAGGATAAAGCAGCAAATCTGACATCACGCCTTGAAATTCTGGCTAAAGAAGCGGAAGCTTCATCAAGCCGTGGAGGCGGAATGATGGGCGGCAGACGTGGAACCAGTTATACCATTCCAGAAGGCGGATTTAAATATAATGACTGATAGAAATGAACTTTAATGCAGTAATTCTATTTCAAAATCAAGGAGTATAGTTATGAACGATAATAAAAAAGGCGGCAAGCAAATAAAAATGACCCGGAGAGAATTTGTGGGCGCCGGGGCTGCTTTAGCAGCTTTTACAATAGTACCTCGACACGTACTGGCAGGTTCAGGCCAGAAAGCTCCAAGTGACAAAATTAATATTGGCTGCGTAGGCTGCGGCGGTATGCAGGGCGCCAACGATGTTCGAGGTGTCAGCAGTGACAATATTTATGCTCTCTGTGATGTGGACGAGGCTCAGGCGGGACCGATATTTGCTCAATATTATCCTAAAGCTGCACTATACAAAGATTTTAGAAGAATGTTAGACAAAGAGCAGAAGAACCTCGATGCGATAACAATTACTATACCGGATTTTATGCATGCATCAGTTGCACTTTATGCTATGGAGCGAGGTATAGCTGTTCATTGCCAGAAACCGCTCACCCAGACAGTCTGGGAGGCTCGTCTGCTGACAAAGGCGCAAAGAAAATATCCTAATGTAGTTACCCAGATGGGTAACCAGGGATATTCTGCAGTAGCGACTCGCATAGCCTGTGAGATTATCTGGAACGGTGACATCGGTGATGTAACTGAGGTACATTCCTGGAATAGCAGCGGTTTTGCACGCGGAATAACGGAATGGCCGCAGGTTGAAGAAATACCACAAACGATGAACTGGGACCTCTGGCAGGGGCGTTCAGGGGAGCATACTTATAGCTCGCGAATCCATCCATCAAACTGGCGAGGATTTCTCGAATACGGCACAATGATGATTGGAGATTGGGGTATTCACCAGCTTGGGCCGGCTAACTGGGCATTGAATCTCAGCAACACATACCCTACAAGTGTCGAATGCATTGCTGTCGAAGGTGCGAATCCTATTACATATCCTCACTATTCGTGCGTAACAGAATTCCCTGAGCGGGAGCATCCGATGGACAAAAGTAAAAAAATGCCTCCGGTAAAAATCTTCTGGTATGAAGGAAATATGGCCAGAAACATCACCCCGCCGGCAGGATTGACACAACAGGATATCCAGGGTTTCAATGAGATATTTGTCGGAACAAAAGGTTTTGTAGGTACGCGAGGTAGAGGCGAGTCTGTGAGCATTCTTCCACTTTCAAAGATGGAAGGTTATAAAAGACCGCCGGAAGTTTTGAAGCGTGTTGGTAACCATTTCCAGGACTGGATACAGGCTTGCAAAGGCGGTGACTCACCATGCTCAAATTTCAATATAGCTGGGCCGTATGCTGAATGGATGCTGCTTGCAACAATAAGTTGGCGTTTTCCGAACGAAAAACTTTTATGGGATGGTAAAAATATGCGTTTCACTAATAATGAAAAGGCAAATGAGTATATCAAACCGAAATTCCGTAAAGGCTGGGAGCTTAAAGATATTACAATTTAACTCAATGATGATTTCGAACAGTTTTCTGTTCATTAAATTTAATAGGAGGTCATTTAAAATGTTAGATAGAAGGTCATTCATTCAAAAGGCTACTGTGTCAGTACCCACCGTTATGATACTAACGTCTTTTGCGAAAGGAGCCGAGGTTACACAAGTTCCTTCTCGCGGAGGTATGCCCGCGTTTGGTACTGGTAGAGGTTTAGGAAGAGGCGGTAACGTAGATCCTCATTT
>CAZMPL010000021.1:11520-21285 GCA_964567805.1 uncultured Pirellulales bacterium
CAGGCAGTCCCGTTGGCAGTCAACTGCCCGGCCAAAAATGGCTGGTTCATGACCATGACAGACCTCAGCCTCGCAAAGTTACTCCCGGACAGCCGCTTCCAACATCATCTGCGCCTTCCGATGCAATCGTATTATTCGATGGAAAAGACCTTTCGCAATGGACAGGCGGCGGTCGCGGCGGTGCTGTAAGCGAAGCTCGCGGTAACATTGTTGAAGGCCATCTGGAAATGACTGGAGGTTTGACAAGCAAAGAAAGTTTTGGCGATATTCAGCTTCATATTGAATGGATGATTCCTCCGGTTGACGACCCTAACAGGGTAGGGCAGCAACGCGGCAACAGCGGCATCATCTTTATGGGGCAATACGAGGTACAGATTCTTTCGAGTTATGATAATGTGACCTATGCCGATGGTGGCGCTGGTGCTATCTATGGAGTGTATCCGCCGATGGTAAATCCATCCGTGCCCGAAGGCCAGTGGAATACCTTCGATTTCGTTTTCGAAGCACCAAAGTTCGATGGAGAAACTGTAACCAAACCGGCATTTATAACATTGTTCTGGAACGGTGTTATGGTTCACAACAAGGCTGAACTTCTCGGTGCAACTGCTCGCGAACCACTTGCATCTTACAGAGCCCATGCATCTGAACTCCCGTTAACTTTGCAGGGTCACGCCGGACCTTCATGGTATCGCAACATATGGGTACGTCGTATAAAGGGCTATGATGCTTAATTGGTGAGAATAATGACAGAAACATTTACTATTGCAGGTATTGGTGAAGTGCTGTTTGATATTTTACCGGAAGGTAAAAAGTTGGGCGGTGCGCCGATAAATTTCACTTTCCATGCAAAACAACTTGGTTTAAATGCTTATCCGATTAGTTCTGTTGGCCGTGATAAATTTGGTTCTGAAATAATTAATGGACTACAAGAAGCGGGGCTTTCGACTGAATATATTCAACAAAACGATTTTCCTACTGGCACCGCTCATGTTTCAGTTGATACTTATGGCGTACCGAACTTTACACTTAATGAAAATGCGGCATGGGATCATATTCAGTGGACAGATAAGCTAATTGAATTGGCAGGAAAGGTCGATGCCGTCTGTTTTGGTACGCTTGCCCAGCGTTCTTCTTGTTCATGTTTGTCTATCTATGAATTTTTACGTAATACGAGTAAAAATTGTCTGAAAATATTCGATATTAATTTACGTCAGCATTATTACTCGCTGGAAATTATCGAGACATCTTTGAAGTTAGCGAATATTTTGAAGCTTAACGATGCTGAACTTTTAATTTTACAGGATATTTTACAATTGCCTTCTTCGACTCAAGAGTCACTATGTACATTACAGGATCGTTATGGATTAGATTATATCGCATTAACACGCGGCGCTAATGGAGCTTTATTAAAGAATCTTCACATGATAAGTGATTGTCCCGGGTTTAAAACAAAAATTATCGATACAATTGGCGCCGGGGATTCTTACACCGCTGTTCTGGCTTTTGGAATACTGCATAAGTTGCCATTGGACCAGATAAATAGACTTGCCAATTCTGTAGCGGCGTATGTTTGTTCGCAATTTGGTGCAAGTCCTGCTTTACCGGATTCGTTAATCTATGAATTTGCAAATATTTGATTTTCGCAAAAAAAGGAAAAATGAAAATGGGTATTAAGGGGATATTACTGAGAAGTGCCATTGTCGCTGCTTTAGGTGGATTGTTATTTGGATTTGATACGGCGGTCATCTCAGGGGCTGAGGAAACGCTGCAACAGTTATATCACGACCAGTATGTATCGATTGCTCAATTATTCGGTAGGCCGCAAACTATTACAGAGGAAACTGGACTTTCGATGCTGCAGAGAACTTCATTCTGGCATGGCGTATTGGTAGTAAGCGCTCTTATCGGCACGGTTATCGGTTCATTATTATTTGGAAAACCAGCCGATAAATACGGCCGGCGTGCTATCCTGAAGATATTGGGAATTTTATATTTTGTTTCAGCGGTTGGCAGTGCATGGGCATGGGGAGCGGTCTCGTTTAGTGTTTTTCGGTTTATAGGAGGTTTAGCTGTTGGCGGTGCTTCGGTTATCTCACCTATGTATATTGCTGAAATTTCACCGGCCCGTGTCCGCGGCAGACTTGTTGCAATCACTCAGTTCAATATCGTTCTGGGAATTCTGCTGGCATATCTATCCAACTGGGTAATCAGCACGCTGAATCTGGGAGCTTTGGAATGGCGATGGATGTTCGGTGTAGAGGCCTTTCCGGCGGCGGCGTTTTTTGTGACATTGTATTTTATCCCGCGCAGCCCACGATGGCTTATGGCACAGAATTTACCGGATGAAGCACGTAGTGTATTAGAAATGGTTGGCACTGATACCGGCAATATTGATGAGGAATTGGTTGCGATTAGGCAATCTCTTATTGAACACGCGGCGAGCTTGAAGGAACCTTTCTTTCAGGGTAAATATTTCAGACCAATTATGCTGGCGGTTATGATCGCAATGTTCAACCAGCTATCGGGTATCAACGCACTGATATATTATACAAAACGAATTTTTGAAATGGCAGGAACGGAGGGGACATCTGCTCTTGCTCAATCTGTAATTATTGGATTTACAAATCTTATATTTACTATGGCGGCACTGGTAGTTATAGATCATTTTGGCCGTAAGAAATTAATGCTTGTCGGCTCTATCGGTTATATCGTTAGTCTAAGTGTCGTAGCGTGGGGCTTTTACTCCGGTTCAGGCGGAACAATTGTATTAATTGGTTTTATAGTGTTTATCGCAGCTCATGCTTTTGGGCAAGGCGCGGTCATCTGGGTCTTTATCAGCGAAATATTTCCCAATGCTTTGCGCGCTCGCGGCCAGGCTTTGGGCAGTTTTACGCATTGGATTATGGCCGCGATTATATCGCAAACCTTCCCGATGTTTGCCGATCAATTGGGCTGGAAAATTTTTGCTATATACGGCCTATGTATGGTAGGCCAGCTTGTATGGGTTCTCCTCGTTATGCCTGAAACAAAAGGTGTCCCACTCGAAAAGATACAGAAAGAACTCGGAATTGATTAATAGCAGAATGTCTGCTTACTGAATTTGTAATAATAAATGTTTATGAAAAATCAATGAAAATTAATTAAAAAGGAGATTGGTTATGAGTAAGAAAACTAAGTTAATACTTATTATTTGTGCTATGTTATGCGCTTTGATAGCATATTCTGCCCAGGCACAAATGCCTCCAGCCGGCGCAACAAGAGGAGGCGCTACCAGAGGTGGTACAACAAGAGGTGGTGGAATGCAGGGCGGTATGATGGGTGGCGGCATGATGGGCGGATTCGGACGAGGTTCATCTGTTCCAGCCGGACCTCCAGCTCCAGTTCCTCCGGAAGTTGCGATTCCAAGACCAACTTCAGAAGAAGTAGAGAAAATAAATGCCGAGCTAAAGCGGTTTGTTGATACAAATAAGTCTGATGTCAAGGACCTGTTGAAGAAATACGCATCGCTCGTGACAGTTCAGGTTCCACGTGCCAATTCGGCTATCGCGCCGGTTCAAACTATGGTACGCAATACTGAGAGACATAACGGATTCGTCGAGATTGCCAAGAAAGGTGATTTCGATATTCTCTTCGAGGGTGATTCCATTACTGATTTTTGGCAGAACACCGGCGCTGAAGTGCAGAAAAAGTATTTCGGTGACGTCAAAGTGGCCAATTTCGCAGTTGGCGGTGACACAACGCAGGGTGTCCTCTGGGGTTTGCAAAATGGTGAAGGTCAGGGTAAACCAAAGGCCATCATGCTTATGATTGGTACGAATAACGCATTCCAGGGTAACACTGGACCGGAGATTGCCGAAGGTGTCGGAGCTATTGTCCTTGAATTGCGCAAAGATTTTCCTGATGCCAAAATCATGCTCCTTGCGATATTCCCACGCGGTGCCAATGCGAACGATGCCAATCGTATTAAGAACGAGGAAGCAAACAAACTAATCGCCAAACTGGATGATGGGAAACACATCTTCTTTACGAACATTAACGACAAGTTCCTGAATCCTGATGGCAGTGTAATCGGTTTTGGTGCAGACAATCTTCACCCCAATGCAGAGGGTTATGAGATATGGGCAAAGGCTGTTGCCCCAACACTCAAGAGTTGGATTAAGTAATAACGTATGTTGTTGGAATCATTGTCTGTCTGGTCACTCTTGGGTGGGGACATGACATTAATAAATTGTGTATTGATTTAATTCTTATAGTATTTGTTAAGGAGGTTTAATTATGTTAAAGAAAAGAGTATTGTTGCTTTGTGTAGTAATTTCTGTTTGTTTTACTGTTACAGCAATTTCACAAGAGCTTCCTGATGTCAGTACTATCATCAAGACTTCAAAAGTCACAAGTCCGCCTGTAGGCACAACAGCAGGACAAACCAGACGTGCTGGGGCCGACCCGGTCGATGATCGTGTGGAAATTCGCGAGTATCTCTTCCCGGATACAAACGAGATGCTTCCTTATGCTGTGTTCGTTTCCTCAAAGGTCACTAAAGATAAGAAGGCCCCGATGGTCCTGGCTCTGCATGGATACAGCGGTAACTATGGTACCTTCATGCGTACCGGCTGCGTGGACGAGGCGGAAAAGAATGGTTACATTCTCGTTGGCGTAATGGGCTATAACCCAAGTGCTCCGTTCGGTGCAACGATGGGCATGCGCGGCCGACGTGGCCCTGCTGCCGCACCAGGTACAGTTCCCGGTTCTGCCGCAGGTGGAGTTCCCGGTGCAGCAATAGCTGGTGGTGGAATGCCAGGTGGTACGGCCGGTGGACGAGGAGGCATGGCTGGTGGTGGACGAGGCATGATGGGTGGACGCGGACCAGCTATAGGCGGAACAAAGGAGACTGACTCAGCAAAGGTTTCAGCGCTTAGTGAGAAAGACACGATGTATGTTCTGCAAATGGTACGCAAGGAATTCAATATAGATGATAACCGCATCTATCTGATGGGCCACTCCATGGGCGGCATGGGCGCAATGTATATAGGTGAGAAATATGCGCCGATGTGGGCAGCGGTAGCTTGTCTGGCCGGTTTCGGTTCACCGGACCCGAAGGGAAAGATGAAGGATACGCCGTTGTACTTCACGGCTGGAAGCAACGATTCTTTGGGGAGCAGTGGACGTACTACGGCAGAACAGCTTAAAGCTGAAGGTATGAATGTTGAGTGGAAAGAAATGCCCGGACTTGATCATGGCGGAATCATAGCAGGCGCTATGCCGGATGTATTCAAGTTCTTCAATGAGCACACTAAACAGTAATATAAATGAAAAAAAGTAAATTAAGAATAACAAATTGAACGAAAGGAAATCGATTATGAGCAAGAAGACGAAGTTGGTACTTATTATTTGTGCTATGTTATGCGCTTTGATGGTATATACAGCACAGGCACAGATGGCCCCAACCGGTGCTACGAGAGGTGGAGCAACCAGAGGCGGCGGTATGCAGGGCGGCCGCGGAGGTATGATGGGCGGAGGCATGATGGGTGGTATGATGGGCGGATTCGGACAACCTTCCGCTCCAGCCGGCCCTCCTGCTCCAGTACCCGCAGAAGTAGCAATACCACGACCCACTGCAGAAGAAGTAGCGAAAATAAATACCGAGCTTAAGCGTTTTGTTGATACAAATAAGTCTGATGTCAAGGACCTGTTGAAGAAATACGCATCACTCGTTATGGTTCAGGTTCCACGTGCCAATTCTGCAATCGCACCGGTTCAGACAAGAGTACGCACTACTGAACGACATGACGGATTCGTCGAGATAGCCAAGAAAGGTGATTTTGATATTCTTTTCCATGGAGATTCCATCACAGACTGGTGGCAGCAGAGCGGCGTCGAAGCACAGAAGAAGTATTTCGGCGATATTAAAATTGCAAATTTTGCAATAGCCGGTGACACTACACAGGGCTTGCTTTGGGGCTTGCAGAATGGCGAAGGCAAGGGTAAGCCAAAGGCTATTATGCTAATGATTGGCACGAATAACAACACGTCAGGCAATACGGCAGAAGAAATCGCAGAAGGTGTTGGTGCCGTTGTTCTGCAACTACGCAAAGATTTCCCTGATGCAAAGATAATGCTTCTTGCAATTTTTCCGCGAGGTAATGGCCCGACCGATTCTGCTCGTATGAAAAATGATGAAGCAAATAAAATCATTGCTAAACTGGATGATGGAAAACATGTGTTCTTCAAAAATATTAACGATAAATTTCTGAATGATCAGGGACAACTTATTGGTTTCAGTCAAGACATGGTTCATCCTGCTGCACAGGGTTATGATATATGGGGTGCAGCCGTAGCCGACACACTTAAAAGTTGGCTTAAGTAATTTATATAAATAATTTAAGGAAATATTGTTATGTTAAGATTAAGTAAAATACTGCTCGTGTGTGTGGTTATGTCACTGTGCATGGCGATAATGACCTATGCTCAGAATGTACCTCAGGCAGGTACAAGAGCGGGCGGAATGGGAAGGATGGGCGGTGCTTTTCCAGGTGCCGGCGGTCGAGGTTTTGGTGGTGCAAGAGGTGGTAATACTATGGTTAGTATGACACCTCCTGAAAATGTAGTTAGAATCAAATTGTATGACAAAACTCCCAATGTCGTAGAAGGTACTGAGAACGAACTGAATCCTGTGGAGCCGACACTGGATTTATATATACCAGACGCGAATAAAGCGACCGGAGCGGGTGTGTTGCTTTGCCCTGGAGGCGGTTATTCGATGTTGACGGTACCTGGTGAAGGTGATACTATAGCCAAATTTTTAAAATCGCATAATGTTGCGGCGTTTGTGCTGCGTTACAGGCACGGCCCGCAATATTACTATCCTACGACATTATTGGATGCTCAGCGTGCACTAAGATTAATTCGTGCACATGCGAAGGAATATAATGTGAATCCGGATAAAGTCGGGGTCTTTGGCGGCTCAGCAGGGGGACATCTTGCGGCGTTGCTTTCTACTTTATACGATAACAAGCTGCTTCCTGAAGCGCCTTATGTTCCGGATGAGATTGATAAGCTAAGTGCAAAGCCGGCATTTTCATTATTGCTCTATCCCGTGATTGACTTGACGGATGATACAGTTACACATCGTGGTTCAAGAACTAATCTGACACAGGACAATCAAGAGTTATATGAGACGCTGTCACCGTGGAAGCATGTTACTCGTGAGACACCTCCGGCGTTTATTATCCACGCTACGAATGATCCATTAGTACCGGTCAAGAACTCCTTGTTATATTATGAAGCCTGCCAGAAGGCACGCGTACCGGTGGAAATGCATCTTGAAGATATTGCTCAGCACGGTTTTGGAATGGGCGCGAATCTGAATGATGAAACCGTAAAAGAATGGCCCGAACAGGCATTACGTTTCATGGAACGGCACGGTTTAATACCGGTAAAATAAAATTTAAATTCAGCAACTATGTTTATATATTAAAAAAATAAGAATTTGTAATGGAGGTTTTAAGTATGTTAAAAAAAATAATATTTTTGCTTTCTTCTGTAATTATTACTTTATGTCTGGCGATTGCAGCAATTGCAGAGAATGATTCTGCGGCCAACGCCAGCGCAAATCTTGCTACTTCAAAGGTCACGAGCGCGCCTGTAGGTAAAACGGCTGGACAAACCAGACGCACCGGCGGGGATCCAGTTGATGATCGTGTGGAACTTCGCGAATATCTCTTTACTGATACCAATGAGATGCTTCCTTATGCAGTATTTGTTTCCTCAAAGGTTACCAAAGACAAAAAAGCCCCGATAGTTCTTGCTCTTCATGGAATGGGCGGCAATCATGGCACTTTCATGCGTTCTCAATGTGTAGAAGAAACTGAAAAGAACGGTTACATTCTCATTGGAGCTATGGGTTATAGCCCCAGTGGACCGTTTGGTATGAACTTTGGAATGGGGGGACGCGGGCGTGGTACAGGTGCCACTGGTGGTCGTGGCGGAATGACAGGTCGTGGTAGCGCTCCTGGTGCAGCCGCGGGTGGAGTTCCAGGTGCTGCAATAGCTGGTGGTGGAATGCCAGGCGGCAGGGGCGCTGGTATGGCTGGTGGACGAGGTGACATGGCTGGTGGTGGTCGCGGTATGATGATGGGTGGACGTGGACCTGCTATTGGTGGAACAAAGGAAACTGACTCAGCCAAAGTTGCCGAACTCAGCGAGAAAGACGCGATGAACGTTCTGGAAATGGCTCGCAAGGAATTTAACGTGGATGATAATCGTATATACCTGATGGGGCATTCTTTAGGTGGCGGCGGCGCTCTGCACATGGGTGAACAATATGCTGATATCTGGGCCGGTGTTGCAGGATGTGCTCCGGCTGCTTTCGGTTTCACCTGGACTGCTGAATCGAAGCTCAAGAATGTGCCGCTGTTTATCATTGCCGGTGATGCTGATACGCTGGTTACCGGTTCAAAGCAAATGGTTGATCAAATGAAAGGTCTGGGTTTCAAGGTTGAGTTCAAGTCTATGCCCGGAGTGGATCATGGTGGAATCATCGGCGACAGTATGCCTGATGTATTCAAGTTCTTCAACGAAAACATAAAAAAATGAGTTGAAAAAAGTAAACCTATCCGTTCATATTATTACAATGAGCGAATTTGAGTAAAGATGTTATATATCGATTGCCGGAAAATCAACTGTTCCGGCAATCTTTTTTTAAATATTTGATTAATAAAATATACACTTCAATCTATTTGTTCATATTTTCTGTTTCCATTGCGTTCAAAAAAACATTTTTTGGGAATGTTAAGTACTAATTATAACGTAATTAAGGATAAAAAGATGAATTACTTGATTATAAGAAACTCAAATAGTAAACTGTGATATGTTGAGTTCAGAATATTAATTAGAATGAATCTGAGACAATTGAATATAAGCAATATACAGTTATGGAAGAACAGAAAAAGAAAAAACAGATACTCAGGCTTTTGTTTTGGGAAAGTACTATAAAGTGCAACCTTACTTGTGTGCATTGTAGAAGAATCGAATCCAATGAAACCGCTTTTCAGGATTTGACAACTGCTAATGCGAAAAGTCTTATACAACAGGTAGCAGAGCTTGGCCGGGAACAATCCATGATGCCGGTTTTTGTTTTTTCAGGAGGTGAGCCGCTTTGCAGAGAAGACTTATTCGAATTAATAAAATTCTCAAAATCACTTGGAATTATTCCTGCTCTTGCAACAAACGGAACGTTAATCGATTCTGAAATTGCGGATAAAATACAAAGCAGTGGAGTTATGAGAGTTTCAGTCAGTTTGGATGGGGCAACTTCCGAAATTCATAATAAGCTTCGTCAATTGCCTGGTTCTTTTGAGAGAGCAATAGCGGGTATAAATTATCTAAGAGAGCGAAATATTCCTTTTCAAATTAATATGACATTAACTCGTAATAATGCTCATCAATTGCAGAATATTTATAATCTTGCCAAATCACTCGGCGCGGTTGCGGTACATATATTTATGCTCGTTCCTGTCGGCTGTGGAATTTCGCTGGTTGATACGGATATGCTCACTCCTGAACAATACGAACAAAAAATGCTGGAGATTTACAAGCTTGATTCATTGGGCCAATTACAGATTAAAGTAACATGCGGTCCTCATTATGAACGTTTGAAAAAACAACAGGATTCAACTTCCGCGGCAATGATGAATCATCATGGTAAACACATACAATCTAAAGGTTGTTTAGCCGGTCTTGGAGTGTTATTTGTTGCCCATCAGGGAG
>CAZMPL010000022.1:0-17040 GCA_964567805.1 uncultured Pirellulales bacterium
GAATTGATGGAATCTCTATCACTTTGTCGTTATTTGCCCTTATTGTCTGCGTAAATACCTTGTAACCATTTTCAAGAACAGGAGAAGCCTTTTCTGAAGGAATTTTAAAATCCTTATCGAATTCAGGGATTTGCTCGAGTGCGGGCCATTGAACAGGTTTTAAATATTTGTTTCCGCCGATTTTTATATTTAACGTAATAGGGTCACCAACACTTACTTCCGTCGGAGACGCGGAACTTTCAATAGTATAATTACCAATCAGGCCGTAAAAACTATCGGGCTTGCCCTGCTCTGGCACGCTTAAAACATTAAGTGTAACCGGTTCAGAGCTTACCATAAAACGCTGGTATCTTACATTTGAGCCAAAAAAGTCACCAAATATATCATTAGAAGCTGCCCTTCCGACTGATACGTCAGCAGATACACTTGAAGGACCGAGATTTATAGTGCCAGAGTGTTTCGGAATCAGAACTTTACTGAAAGTAACCAGAATTGCTTCCTTATTATTATGATTTGTTCTGTATTGACTGACACTTGCGACAATTCCATTTCCAACATTGAAATCTCTTGCCTGAGGATTTACATTATCCGGCTCTTCGATATAAAAATTGTCACCTGTAAAAGCGGGAATATTGAAATTAAAGTCACCAATATCAGCCATAACATAAAATTTAACTGTGATTATTACAGGCTGGCCGACATAGCATTGTTTTTCTGACAATTCAACCTCTAAATCAAGCCTGTCTGTATTTCCGGGCTTTAAGACATTAATCTGAACAGGATTGGTTTGATAGTTTTTACCGTCAACAGTCACTGTAAGCGGCGGAATCTGTTTTTGACCTTCCTGTGTACAATTTAATGTATAACTTATCACATACCGTTTAGTGGAATTTTGAGTTACTCTTCCATTCACAATTACAGTTGAACTGCTCGAAATATCCTGCCCTGCCGGATTGCTCGGATTGAATTCAGATATTGGTTTAAGATCAACCTGCCCAGGCTTATTTATACCGTCAATAATTATATTTAAAGTGAAATCAGAATTTACATATATGTCTCTGTTCGTATCGACCTGTGCAACAACACGCACCTGCGCGAACGCACTGCCAGATAGAATCGATAATACAAACAAAACTGAAATAATATTTATACAAAACTTTTTCATATTACCAGTCCTTGTCAACTTTCTGATTTGCAGGTCTTTGGAGCATTTGTCTTTGTTCTTTATCTTTCTGCTCTTTGTCCAGAATTTCCTGGGCGGTAGCGTTCGGAGCGGCTGCTTCCTGATTCTGCTGATTTTGATTCTGTTCCGATTGGTTCTGATCCTGATTCTGGTCTTGCTCACCCTGTTGCTGCTGCGGCTGCTGTTGAGAATTGTCTGATTGCTGTTGATTGTCCCCTTGTGATAATTTTTCAAGAGCTTTCTCAAGATGTTCGGAAGCTTTATCCTGTGATTCTTTTGCGCCGGTTCCATCGGAATTATTTAATTGCTTCTGAGCATTTTTCTGATTCTCGGCGGCCTGCTCAAGTTCCTTCGAGGCTTCCTGCATTTGTGAAGACATAGGATTATTCGGATCCTGCTGCTGCTCTAATTCCTGCTTAGTCTGTTCCGTTTGATTTTGTAATTGCGATTGGTCCTGCGATTGTTTCTGATAATCATCAGAGGCTTTCTGCTGGTCAATCTGCTGCTTATCGAGCTGGTCCTGTGTCTGTTGTGATTGTTCAGATAAAGACTTCTGTTTTTCGATAAGCTCTTTCAATTTTTCCTGCATCTGCTGTTGCTGTTGAGCCTGTTTTTCCTGCTCCTGTTTCTGTTTATTTATATGGTCGATAATATCCTTGATAGTCAGACGGGCAACTTCGATATTTTTTGCGGCGTTCTGATTTTCAGGTTCTATTTCGAGTGTCTGCCGCCAGTTGACTATACTGCTCTGCAAATCCTCAAGCGATTTCTGCAAATCAGAATCCTTCTGTTTCATGCCCTGCTGGAAAAAGCAATTGCCAAGATTGTATTTCGCTTTGGCAACAAGTTTCAAATCCTTGCTATCAGCTGCAACCTGCCTGTAAAGGTCTATTGCGTTTGAAAAATCTTCAAGTTTAAAATAGCTGTTTGCCTTATTAAACTTCGGCTCAAGAACCTGCGGCTCATCAACCAGAGCTGCGTCGTATTTTTCAATTGCTTTATTAAAATTGCCCTGCGAATACAGACTATTACCCTGCTCAACCAAATCTCTCGCAGAGTCGGCATAAACTGAGCGGCTTACAGCTAAAAACAAAATCATTAATAACAGGATTTTAACTTTTTTTGCATTCACTTGTCATCGTCTCTAAAATTAATAATATTAATCCAAGAGCCAGAAATATCTGGAACCTTTCATCATACCTTATCATTGTTGCCGATTCAAGCTCCCGTTTGGGGCCGGATGCGATAACTTCTTTATAAATCGCGCCCAAATCCATCGTTGTTCCCGGTTTTACCGAAAGATATTTGCCTCCTTCGGTCGCATAAACGATTTTCATCAGCAAATCACTTCCGAGTTTAGACCAGACTTCCTGACCATTATACTTCAGGAAAGTTGTTTCGCCGTTCGGCCCGGTAATCGGAATTCTCGAACCCTGCTGGTCGTCACCAAGACCGATAGCGATTATTCTTATTCCCTGTTCAGCGGCTTTTTCTGCGGCCTGTTCGGCAAAACTATTAACGCCGTCCTGCTCCTCGCCGTCGGTTATAAGAATTATATCCTTAAACTCCCTGCTTTGCTTGTCGAAAACTTCCTCCGTGGCTTTACGAACAGCATCGCCTATCATTGTTCCGCCCCTGCTCGTGCTTTCGGTGGAAATATCAGCAAGAACCATTCGCACGAAAGCATAGTCCTGGGTAAGGGGACATTTTATCGTGCTGTTTCCGGCAAAAGTCACTATAGCAACTCTGTCACCCTGCAGTGTTTCGAGCAAGTCTCTTATCGCGAGCTTGGAACGTTCGAGCCTGCTGGGCTTTATATCTTCCGCGAGCATGGAACGCGAAGTATCGAGCAAAATACAAACGTCACGTCCCTGCTGTTTTATTTTTTCCGCCTGTGGATTCCACTTTGGTTCGGTCAACGCAATCACAATGCTAATGTATGCAGCTACCAGAAGAAACGCTTTCAATACCTGCCTGTTAAAACTGACAGAGGCATTGATTTTCTTGAGCATTTCAGTTCCGGCCAACATTTTCAATGCCCTGTTTTTCTGCCAGAAACACCATAAGTAAGCTGGTACCAGAATAACGGGTACTGCGAATAATAACCATAATGCTTTATCATTTCCAAGATTCATATCAAAAACCTTCTACGGTATTTTGCGAAAAACTGTACAGTTCGCTAATATTTCCAATATCAAAATTAATAAAGCGGCCAATGTCCACGGGCTGAAAAATTCGGAATACTGAGTAAACTGGATTGATTTCACTTCCGTTTTTTCCAACTCATCTATTTTCTCGATAATCTTTTTAAGAGCCTGAGCATCATCAGCACGTCCATAAAAACCACCTGTTGTTTCAGCTATGTTCTTGAGTAAACCTTCGTCAAGGTTCTCACCGACCTGCATTTTATAACTTCCCATGAAAGGATCCTGAACCGTTATATAACTTTGAGAGGAACCAATACCAATCGTATAAATTTTTATTCCCCATTCTTTCGCCAATTTCGCTGCTTCCATAGGACTGTAATCGCCAACATTATTAATACCATCAGTAAGCAGAACTATTGCTTTACTTTTTATTTTAAAATCGGAGTCACTATCTGAAACATTTTCACCTTCTTCGACAAGTTTCTTCTTCCTCTGCTGGAATTCGTCCTCTGCTTTTTTCAATCTCGCGGCTGCGAGCGCAATTCCATCACCTATTGCGGTACCGTCTTCGCTGCGAATATTTACAGTTTCTGTCTTTTTCAGAAACTCGACAAGAACATTATGACCAAGAACCATCGGGCATATCGTATCCGCATAACGCGCGAAAGTAACAAGCCCTATCAGGTCACTGTCTCTTCCTGAAAATTCCTTTTTATCCCCTTCGATGAATTCGGAAAGAACCTTTTTTACGACATCGAACCTGGGAAGCGTCTGGCCGAAGTAATCCATCTCTGCACTCATACTGCTCGAACGGTCGGCGACTATTTCCATCGCGACACCTTCGGCTGAAATTTCGGAAAGTACTGTTCCCTTTCTCGGCCTGGCGAGAGCTACTATCAATAAAGCTATACAAAGATACCTTGCTATAATCATTAATGGACGCAAACGCTGCCTCAATGAGATAGAACAATTCCGCATGTCACGCAGACTGGAGAACTTCAGCGCGGCATGACGCTTTTTGCGAGAATTAAAATACATCATCGCCGGTATTAATAATAGTAACAGTAGTATCCACTTCGAATAGAACTGCATTTATGCACTCCCGATTTCAACTGCTTTTTCGGTTTCTGTTTCTGTAACATCAATTTTCTTTTCTTCGGATTTGGTCCTTTCGATAAAACTCTTGACCAAATCGAACGTTTTTTGTATTTGTTCCTGATTCGGAGCATATTTCGCGAATTTTACCATATCGCAATGAGTAAGAAATTCGCCGAGACTCTCCTTATCAGTTTGGAAAAGCACATCCGTGTTTTGAATCTCATATAAAAACTCTTCAGTGGTTCTTTCCGGAGCCCTCAAATCAAAACGATGCTCGATATAGTGACGTAATATGTCACTTATACTTTCGTAGAATTCCTTTATTTTTCCTTTTTCTATAAGATTTTGTGCGACAAGGACACGCAAACGTTCGTACGCGATTTCATGCGCAGGTCTGAATATTCGCACAATCTCTTTTACTCGTTTGCGTTTTAAGTATATTACAACACATATCAAGGCTATTACAATTATTACAGCAAGCAATATCCATATCCATGTATAAGATACATGCTTTGGCATTGCAACAATACCTGCGATATCCGAAATTTTCAAATCGGCACGCTGCTCCCCTAAAAGTGAAGCAACTTCGATATCAACAGGTTCGGTTTCAAGCTCGTAATGTTTTTCGCCCGGATTATTCACATCATAAAATTCGAATTTGAAAGCCGGTATCGGGAAAGTGCCAGATACAAATGGTTCAAGACGATATTGGTATGTAGTGACAACATTATTATTCTCATCGAGCTTATCGCCGAGGTTTTTCCAATCGACTATACCAAAATTCGGGTCGTTCACACTCGGCATATTTACGTCATAGCCCGGCTCAATCGCTGCCTGGATTTCGAGCAGTAATGTATCCGCGATAGATATTTTAGATTTATCTATTCGTATATGAGCGGTTAAAGGGCCACGCTCGAACTTTTTGTCGATTTCGAATGTTATGTTATCGACTTTTTTGTCTTTGCTTTTATCGCAGCCGGTAATAATAACCAACATAAACGCTAAAAGTACAAAGACTTTCAATAAATCCTTATTCAATTGTTTTGTTTTACATGTCATTGCTATCCTGAACCGCCGGTGTTAATACTGAGGTATGTAAAATAATGTTATATTTATCCATCAACTGCTTAATATATGCCTGTTGTACATCTTTGCTTTTATTGTTTATCAACTCCGAAGTCACCTGTTCTCGTACCTCATCAAATGTTTTTTGTCTTGGCACGGAATTCGGGTCATCTTTTTTCGCGGGCTCGATATATTTATTTTTGTTTGCCTGATAATATGTCTGTATATCTGTTTCGGTAACATTAATTTTATCAGCCAGTTCTTTATTCATTAATTGCTGGCTCAAAATCTGCCTTGTCATTTCCTCAATCTGGCTTTTAACTTCCGGCTCCTGGGCCAAATCCTGCTCTAACGCGTCACGGTATAAAATTTCCTCCGCGAGCCATGATTGTAAAAACTGCATTTTCGAAGAAGGAGTTTTGTACTGTTCGAGAAGTTTCTGTTTCTGCTCGTTACGCTGTTCATCGGTCATAAAAGACATCAGAGGAGTAAGCTGAATATCTATCGCCTGCTCGATTAAGGCGTCGAGATCGGCCTGTGTTATCTTTTCCGGGCCTATTTCGGCTACAACCTGAGAGCCAGCTCCTTCTGTTTGTTTAAAACTCGTCCGATCCATCAGCTCGTATCGAAGAGCCGAAAATTTTCCAAGCTTTTCAAAGCAATTTTTAATATTAG
Organism: uncultured Pirellulales bacterium; assembly: GCA_964567805.1. GTDB lineage: Bacteria > Planctomycetota > Phycisphaerae > Sedimentisphaerales > Anaerobacaceae > JAFGPS01. The sequence goes on from CAZMPL010000022.1 coordinate 6,169, forward strand.
AATTTATCTGAGATTCCAGTTCAGTAACTTTCGATGTGATTTCACTTCGATAGAAATACTCGATAGCTTCATCGTATTTTTGTGCCTTTTCATATAATGTGGCGATTTGAAAAAGTCCCTTCGCTCGCTCGGCATCAGTTAAATTCGCATTTGCAAGATATTCTTTCCAGAGAACTACGGCTCTATCATACAAACTTCTCTGCGCAAGTTTAGACGCAAGGTCCTTCATCTGCTCAGGAGTCATAGATGTTTGCGAAGTTCCATTCGACAAACTTTTACCTGCAGGCTTCAAAAAGTCATTAAAGAAAACTAATCCAATTAAAACCAAGAGCAAAATTATGGTTATAAAAGATGCTGCCGATTTTTTTGTTTTCTTTTCCGGTAATGAAAAATCAAGTTTATTTTCCATAGTTCAAATCCTGTTATTTATTCACATTTCAGAAGTTTAGCGGCGTTTGTGTCTCATATGAAAAAACCTGACCAAATCCTGAATATAGGGTTTGTCGGTACTTATATTAATACTATCGATATTAATCGACTTCAATAAATTCCTCAATTCATCAGCCTGCTTTGTCGTCGAGTCACTGTATTGTTTTCTGAATTTCCTGTTACGTGTATCGACAAGAATAAGCTCGCCAGTTTCAGCGTCCGTAAATTCGATTAAGCCGATATTAGGTAACGCAACTTCCGCAGGGTCACGAACGGAAACCGCTATTACATCGTGCCTCTTATTGAGCAGGCTAAGTGACTTTTTGAAATTAGTCTCGATAAAATCAGATACAAGAAAAACAGTCGCTTTCTTTCGTATTACCCTTGCCAGATAATCCACAGCTTCGTTAATATTGGTTTTTCTTTTCGGCATTTTGAAATACAAAAGCTCACGAATCAGCCTGAGCATATGACTCATTCCCTTTTTGGGTGGTATATACAACTCAATTCTATCGGAGAAAATCAACAAACCAACCTTGTCGTTATTTTTCGCGGCGGCAAAAGCCATAACCGCACAGAATTCCGCAGCAAGTTCATTCTTTGCTTTATTGACCGTACCGAAATCACCTGAAGCGCTCAAATCTACCGCGAAGAGAACTGTCATTTCACGCTCTTCGACATATCTCTTGATATACGGCTTGCCTGTTCGCGCGGTTACGTTCCAGTCGATTGTTCTTATGTCATCGCCGGGAGTGTATTCGCGTACTTCATCGAACTGTATGCCGCGTCCTTTGAATACGCTTTCATACTGGCCGGCAAAACTGGCGTCAACCATTCGGGACGTGTATATCTGAATCTGCCTTATTTTGTTTATTAATTCTTTTGGTATCATAACTATAGTTTTGAGTTTTGAATTTTTAGTTTTCAGTTTTATAACAATTCAACACTTAATACTAAAAACTCAAAACAGATTACGGTACTTCAACGTTATCAAAGATTGTCTTTATAATATCTTCACTGGTTTTATCTTCGGCTTCGGCTTCGTAGCTGATAATCACCCTGTGACGAAGAACATCATAGCCTATGCTCTTTACATCCTGCGGCGTGACATAACCTCGCTGCTGAATAAACGCGTGTGCTTTCGCGGCCACAGCGAGATAAATTGTCGCCCTGGGTGACGCGCCATAATTAATAAAGTTACCCAAATCGATTCCATATTTCTTTGGTTCTCTTGTGGCACAAACAATATTCACGATATAATCTTTAACTTTATCGTCGATATATATTTCATCGACTACAGAACGTATTTCCGCAATCTGGTTAAGATGAATTACAGGTTTGATATCGAATTTTTTACTCGTAGAAGCCATTCGGTCGAGAATCTTGCGTTCTTCTTCCTTGTTGGGATAATCGATTTTGAGCTTCATCATAAACCTGTCGAGCTGCGCTTCAGGAAGAGGATATGTACCTTCCTGCTCGATTGGGTTTTGTGTCGCAAGTACAAGAAACGGCTCAGGGATAGGAAATGTTTCATCGCCTATAGTGACCTGTCTTTCCTGCATTGCTTCGAGAAGTGCGCTTTGAACTTTCGCGGGCGCCCTGTTGATTTCATCAGCTAAAATAATATTGGCAAAAACGGGACCTTTGCGGGTATAGAATTCGCCATCCGATTGCCTGTAAATCTGCGTTCCAATCAAATCAGCGGGCAATAAATCCGGCGTAAACTGTATTCTTCTGAAATCAGCGTCTATTGCTTTGGCAAGTGTCGTTACCGCCATTGTTTTCGCAAGGCCGGGGACGCCTTCCAATAGAATATGGCCATTCGCAAGAAGGCTTATCAGCATTCGTTCCAGCATATACCTTTGACCAACCATTACTTTGTCTATTTCACCAAATAATGCCCGGATAAATTCACTTTTCTCCTGAACAAGGTCTCCTATTTGCTTAACATCAATAGCCATAAAACTACTCCTAATAAAAGCTTCTCGGTAATTTCCCATGAATGCGTCAGGCCGGCATTGCGGCCATAACACATTTCATTCTATGAGATTAGATATACGTTCTATTATTTAAAACGTTCTGATTATGCACAATATTGTTAATATGTTCAAGTCCGAAATTATATCCATATTTTTCCAAACATAAATTTACTACAAATAAAAAATCTTTAGACATACACCATAAAATACTTCCTTATATTTAATAAAGATATATAAGTCAGAGATTTCATACATAAATTTTTATTTTTTTTTTATTTTTTTTCATCATCTAAAAATCCGCTTGTGTCCGAAAAATAAAGTAGATTGCGATAATATTTGTTTAACAAATACTCTCTTTATTTATAATATCCTTCGTTAAAGGTAAATACTATGAAATCAACTCATATATTAGCTGTTGGAACAATATTTTTAATCTGCGTCATTTCTGCGATTTACATATTTAATAGTAATAATACCAACAAGGATTCTGAAATCACAAAAACAAGCGACAAAAATAAAACTGAAATCCAAATGGCAATTGAAGAATTTAAAAATAATCCAGGATTCAGGAATGAACCTGCGAAAATCCTTGTTCCTCTGCTTAAAATCGGAATGACTACAGATGACGTAGAACATCTTCTTGGTAAGCCTGACAGTGAAAGACAGTTAGATGAAGGTACGGCTTGGGGGTATGGTTTATTTTATTCTCAATTTATTGATGTACATTTCGATTCGGACAATAAAGTAGAAAAAATTCAAGCTAGCGCCCCTGGATTGGGTAACGACCAATCAGGCTCCTATTTACTGGAAAAGGATAATAATCAAACTAAAAGTATTATAGGAACATGGCAAAAAGAATCCGCATCCCAGGAAGGACACAACTATCCCGGAGATAAGGATTGGGAGCTTAAAGTAACATTCGAAGATAACGGCCACTTCATATGGGATTCCAAACGAAAAGATCAAAACGGAAATTTAGTTGATGAATCCTTAAGCGGAAAATACACCATAGAAAAAGGATTTATGGTGAACTATTACTTCGAGAAACCTTCGGAGAAGGCACTTGAAAGACTTCCTGAATTATTTGCCTATTGGCCGAATAAAACACTGGGACAGCAAACTTTCCGTTTTCAAAATGGTAAATTCCTTCTTGTGCATGACGGCGGAAAACTATGGCTTAGCATGAAAAAAATATAGTAATTCTTAATAAACCTGATTTTTATCTTAAATTTTAATAAAAATCCACTTGCAAGAGAGAAGTTTGTGTATATAATATTTTCTTTATGGATATTTCGATATGATTGAAGTGTCTATGAAACGCGGGCGTAGCTCAGTGGTAGAGCGTCACGTTGCCAACGTGAATGTCGTGAGTTCAAGTCTCATCGCCCGCTTTACTATCCAAGGATGGGCGTTTTAATGCAAATTTTCGCATAAACAAACCCATATAGTATCGGTGAGTTACCGACTATGCATAGTTTGGCGTTGGTCTCCGGTACGTTTAGGTAAGGATTTTTACTCTCCCTAATCGCAATCGTGAAGACCAGGCTAAGGAAAACGCAGTTTTTTGATGAAAAAGCTGTATTTGCAATGCGTTTTACCTGAAGCCTTTTTATTTTAACCACTTATCTAAATACAGCAGTATCTTTCAGGAGCAAAACAATGGCTGAAGATGAAAAACAACAAGAAGAGCAAATTGAACAATCTGCAGAAGAAACACCCGAGATTCCAAATGTAGTCACAATCGAAGATGCAGGTCCATGCAAAAAGAAAGTGACCGTGGAAATTCCGGAGGAAAAGATTGTAAAAGCCACAGATACCCAGTTCAATGAGCTTCGCAGAGACGCGACTATTCCTGGTTTCAGGAAAGGAAGAGCACCAAGGAGACTCTTGGAAAAAAGATTCGGCAAGGAAGCAACAGACGCGATTAAAGCCAAATTATTAGCTGATGCAAGCCAGGCGGCTGTTGCAGACAATAAATTAAACATACTCGGCGAGCCAAATATCAATTTCGAAGAAATAACTCTCCCTGAAGAAGGCTCTTTGAAATTTGATTTTGAAGTCGAAGTCAGGCCTGAATTCGAGCTTCCTGCACTTGAAGGCATACCTGTTAATAAAGCAAAACTCGAAGTTACAGACGAACAAGTCGATAGCGAAATCGAGCAAATGCAGAAATATGCCGGCGTATGGACTCCAAGAGAAAATGAGCCTGCGGAAATAGATGACCAGATAATTGCTGACGCAAAACTTAAAATCGAGGGAGTTGAAGAAACTGAAAAACTCGACAATACAGAGATTATCGTACGCAAATACGGTTTTGTCGGCCAGATTCCGGTTGAAAAACTCGATGAGCTTCTCGCAGACGCTAAAGTCGGAGACAACAAAACAACAACCGTAGAAGTACCGAAAACCTATTATAAAGAAGAATATCGCGGCAAAAAGGTCGATATTGAAATTGATGTCAAGGACATAAAATATCTTAAGCCGGCGGAAATTGATGAAGCTTTCCTGCAGAGATTGCAAGTTGAAAGCGAAGACGATCTTCGTGAAAGAATTCATGACAGGCTCCAGAGTCGTCTTGAAGCACAAATCAAAAACGAAATGAGCGAGCAGATATACCAGTATCTGGATGATAACATAAAATTTGATTTGCCGCTCGATATCGTAGCACAGCAGGCGGAATCAGTTCTTCGCAGACAATATATTAATCTTATGATGAGAGGTCTCCAGCGTGAGCAGATAGATACACAACTGGAACAGCTCAAGGCTGGAAGCGAAGAGCAGGCTAAAAAGCAGCTCAAGACTTTCTTTATCATGGACAAAGTCGCAGAAAAATTCGAAATCACTGTCACCGAGCCCGAAGTTAATGGTTCTATCGCTCAGTTGGCTATGGAACGAAACCAGCGTCCCGAAAAAATGCGAGAACAGATGGAACATGACGGCTCACTCGCACAATTAGAATTGGAAATTCGTCAGGAAAAGTGCATTGCGAAACTGCTTGAGTCCGCAAAAATAACTGAAAAAGAACCTGAAACAGCAAAACCAAAAGCTGAAAAGGCACCTAAAAAGAAAGCCGCTGCTAAAAAACCGACAAGAAAGAAAAAAGAAGAAGAATAAAAATATTATAGTGACCTCGCCATCCTGCCGTATTACCATTATGGATGATGTGAAACGCAGAATATAATAATCCTGATTTTATAAGGAAAGAATGAATGTTTAGTGATTATAAAGCAAATACTATGGATGTTTTCAACCAATACGGCGGTGGCGGCGGCGGAGCTTATCAGCGATTTCGCCAAATGAGTTTGGACGATATGTTACTGGAAAACCGCATCGTTTTCCTGATTGGCGAAATCTCATACGCACGCGCGGCTGAGGTCATTATGAAAATGCTGTATCTTGACAACCTCAAGAGAAACAGCGAAATAAGCTTATATATAAATTCTCCAGGCGGAACTGTAGATGATACTATGGCGATTTACGACACAATGCGTTTCGTTCGTTCGCCTGTTGCTACATACTGTATTGGAAGAGCACAATCAGGCGGAGCGATTATTCTCGCGGCAGGTACAAAAGGCAAAAGGTACGCTTTACCACACGCGAAAATTATGCTGCACCAGCCCTGGGGTGGAGTTACCGGACAGGCATCGGATATAAAAATTCAGGCCGAAGAAATCCTGAAATCCAAAAAGATGATAAACCAGATTCTTTCAACGCATACCGGCCTGCCGGAAGAAAAAATCGCGGCCGAAACCGAAAGAGACAGGTATATGAGCGCAGAAGAAGCACAGCAGTACGGCCTGATTGACGAAGTTCTCCACGAAGAAGATATGAAAAACAAAACAACTGAAGATAAGAAAGAATAAATATGAGTATTGATCAGTTAGTACCTATAGTAATTGAAAAGAGCGGCAGAGGTGAAAGAGCTTACGATATTTATTCAAGGCTCTTGAAAGATAGAATTATCTTCCTCGGTGGACCGGTTGTGGACGAAGTTGCAAATTTAATTGTCGCACAAATGCTCTTTCTTAGTAACGAAGATAGTAAAGCAGATATACATTTCTATATAAATTCGCCCGGCGGAGCCATAACCGCTGGTATGGCAATCTATGATACCATGCAATTTTTAAGATGCGACGTCGCGACATACTGCATTGGCCAGGCGGCAAGCATGGCTTCCGTGTTATTTGCGGGCGGCAAAGCAAATAAAAGATTCATTCTGGCAAACAGTAAAGTTTTGCTTCACCAGCCGCTGCTTTCAGGTGAATTAATTGCACCGGCAACAGATTTGGAAATCGAAGCAAAAGAAATTCTCCGTATGAGAACACGTTTATATGAAATCCTTTCGGAGCATACCGGCCAACCTGTAGAAAAAATCGAAAAAGACGCAGACAGAAATCTTTGGCTCGATGCAAATGAAGCCATTCAGTATGGCCTGGCGGACAGGATTCTCCAGAAAGCTCCGGAAATAGTCAGGGAAAAGACTAATGAAACCGATGGCACTGAATCAGAACAGGATTGAACAAATATCAGAACATAAGCATACAGGAGCACGAGAGCTTAAGATTTATACAAACGTAAAGCTTTGTATATTTGTCTTTTGCTCTTTTGCTCTTTTCTTTTTTTCAGGTTGTAATGCAAACAAAGAAATTGCAAAACTTAAAACTCAAATAAGCGATCTGAACGAAGAAAATACTGTATTGACAAAACAAATCGAACAGGCTAACGCAGAAAGTAAACAATTGAAATCCCAGATTGCCACTCTGCAAAAACTTCCTGATAATGCAAAAGGTGAAAATCTTTACAAACTCGAAAACGTAAAGATTCACAACTATTCTGCTCTTTACGATGAAAATAAAGACGGGAAAATTGATACCCTGATTGTTCGTATCCAGCCATATGATAACTTCGGTGATTTAATAAAAGCAGCCGGAAGTGTTGAAGTCGAACTCTGGAATTTGAGCAAACCCGAAGGACAAGCTAAAATTGGTGCATGGAAAGTAAGTTCCGAAGAGCTTAAGAAAACATGGAACGATACTTTGGTTACAAACTACAGATTAAGCTTTGACATTACCGGAAAAATTGATAAGTTCGATGAGCCCCTCACATTGAAATTTACCTTCACGGACTATTTAACCGGCAAAGTTTTTAAAGAACAAAAAGTACTTGAACCATAACTTTTAACACAGAAAAACTGTTTTCAAAACCTGTTAAAGAACAAAAACGGCGTTTTTACAAAATAAATGCACATTTTCCAAAGTCATCTTTCCAAAACCTGCCCATTTTGACATTTATTAAAATATTTTACATTTCCTAATAAAAATTCTTTGATTTCATCTCTAAAATGGATTATTATAAGACTTGCCGTATTTATCTATATTAACTATTTTATCTTTTCTTTTTTAAGGATAGTTAACTATGTTACATGTCAGCAAATATTTCAATATTTTCAAAAAAGCAGCATCACTTGTTATAATTTTAAGTTCTTTCTGTTTATCAAGCCAGTCTGCCTTGGCAGAATATAGCGGAGGCAATGGAACAGCAAACGACCCTTATCGAATCAGGACATCCGATGATTGGCAAATCCTGATGAATACTTCTTCCCACTGGAATAAGTATTTTATCCTGATTGCGGATATCAATCTGGTAAATGTATCTTTAAAACCAGTGGGAGACCCCTTCCCTAACGCAGCTTTCTTTGGCACACTGGACGGTAATGGACACATTATTAGTAACGCCACTATGAATACTGCCAGCAAAGACAAGGTTGGATTAATAGGAAATCTCGGTTTGAATGGACAGATACGCAATTTAACCATAACGAACTGTACAATCAGCGGCCGAAATAGCGTAGGCGCACTTGTCGGTTATAGCTGGGGCGGAATAATAATAAACTGTCATAGCTCAGGTACAGTTTCAGGCAATATGTCAGCCGGTGGTTTAGTTGGAGAGAACTCAGAAGGAACTGTCGCACAAAGTGACAGCTCATGCGATGTAAACTGTCTCGAAAGTGCTGGCGGATTAATCGGATACAATAATAATGGAAATATAACCCAGTGCCACAGTACTGGAGCGGTAATCGGAAAGACTTCCACCGGCGGCTTTGTTGGTGACAATACATCAGGAAATATATCACAAAGTTACAGCACCGGCACAGTCAAAGGCGGCGACAATTCGGGCGGTTTGGCTGGATATAATACCGGAACAATCACACAATGCAATAGTACCAGTGACGTTACAGGCCAGGATTATGTCGGCACACTGATAGGTTATAACTGGAATGGTTCTGTAACACATTCTTATACTGCGGGTTCCGCAACCGGAAATTACGATATTGGTGATTTACTGGGATACAATGACGGCGGTAATATCGAAAAATGTTACAGCACGGGTTCAGCAGACGGAAATTCTGTGGGCGGCCTGGTTGGTGAAAATGCATCCGGCATCGTGACAGAGTGTTACAGCACAAGTTCAGTTGACGGAAGTCATGTAGTAGGCGGATTAGTAGGAAATAATAAAGATAAAGTGACATTCTGCTACAGCGTCGGAGGAGTAACCGGCGACGAAACAGTTGGCGGGCTTGTCGGTTTCAATAGCGGCGATGTCAATGATTGCTACAGCAAAGGAAATGTAAACTGTACAGAAAACTACTCAGGCGGACTGGCTGGTGAAAACGAAGGCAACATTATTCGCTGCTACAGTACGGGCTCAATAAGCGGAATATTCGAAACCGGAGGTCTTGTAGGCTCGGGTTTAGGCAATGTAATGTGCAGTGTATGGGATATGGAAACTTCCGGGTTATCCGGAAGTTCAGGTGGAGTAGGATTAACAACCGCACAGATGAAAGCTCAAAATATGCTCAGTCTTAACGGCTTTGCAGGCGATCCCAACTGGATTCTCGATACAGGAAAAGATTATCCAAGACTGGCATGGGAAGGCACACCTGGAGGATTTATTTCGCAACCTGATTTAAGTTGGCTCAAAGGTGCAGGTACAGAAGAAAATCCATATCAGATCGATACCGCCGAGCAGCTTGTTCTCGCCGGTAAAGCAAGTATTATATGGGATAAGCATTACATTCTAAATAAAGATGTCACGCTTGATGTACTTTCCGTGAATCCTGATTACGCAGCTCCGAATCTCAATAACAAACTGGTTTTCGGCCAGGCGATTATTCCTGACTTCTCAGGTATCTTCGATGGCAACGACCATACAATCTCAAATATGATTATTGACGGTGACTCTTTGCTCGGATTGTTCGGCAAATTAGAACCGGAAGCACAGGTGAAAAACTTGAACATAGAAGACGCCAACATTACCGGTTCAGGAAGCTATATCGGCGGACTTAACGGATATAATAAAAAAGGTACAGTGACTATGTGCGGAAGCAACGGAACAGTCAGCGGCTACGCATGGGTTGGCGGCCTGATGGGGTATAACTCAGAAGGTGACATAACAAAATGCTGCAGTGCCGCTATAGTTGACGCAAATTTATCCGCCGGCGGATTACTTGGCGAAAATGTCAAAGGTAATGTCACGCAATGCAGCAGTACAGGATCAGTTAGCGGCAACACAGACACAGGCGGACTGGTCGGATATAACTGGGATGGCGCTATTGCTCAGAGTTACAGCACAGGAGCAGTGAACGGAGAAGTTTATGTCGGCGGATTGTTAGGCGGAAATAACGAAGGAAATATTGACCAATGCTATAGTACAGGAGCAATTAGCGGCGACTATAAAACTGGCGGACTGGTTGGATACAACTACTACAGCTATTTAATAAATGACTCATTCTGGGATATTCAGACATCCGGAAAAATACCAAATAACGACCAAAACGGAACAGGAAAAAGAACTACTGAGATGAAAACCAAGAGTACTTTCACAAACGCAGGATGGGATTTCGTTGGTGAAACCGCTAACGGTAAAAAAGACATCTGGTCAATAACCGAAGGTCAGGAATATCCTAAATTATCATGGGAAGCAAATTAATCCCACATAAACATATTTTGAAATTATCAAAAGCTGACGACCATTTAGTTGTCAGCTTTTTTTATGCACTCTCAGAATCAAAATATTTTAAAATAAATACTTATATCAAGGGCGGCAGCCTCATCCTGATTGAAAATCAGGATGGGGATGGCAGTATCGTACAAAACCATCCCCAAGCAAAGCTTGAGGCTGCCACCCATTAGTTTTATTTTTTTCGATGAGCAAATGAGTTTTTCTATGCTTTTTCTAAATTACTGCAATTAATTCTTTTGAAAAACGTCTATAATATGGAAACCTTTACCGGGTATAGTGTAATTATAGAAACTGTTTGAAATTGGGAAACTATATGACTCCGGAACAGATTATTCTATTCATGGAAACCTCTTCGAAGCAATATACCAGTATCGAAGCTAAAATTAACGCTACCGGATATATTAACGAAAATGAGGAAGAAATCGTTCACGGGGTTTATGAA
>CAZMPL010000022.1:17050-20903 GCA_964567805.1 uncultured Pirellulales bacterium
CTGGAACATTCACAGGACAATATACCCTACCATAAATTTTCCACAAACACGGGAAGAAATCGTAACTTATTCTTTTACGGAACAGCACACAAAAAAGCTCACAGAAGAACAAGACAAAATCCCTCGCGGCCTTGTTCGTTTCGGTGGAAAACGAGATTCGGACGAGTCTTTTCTAACAATTAACATGGCCTTATGGGAATATTGCGACATACTCTGGAAAAAAATTCATGATCTGCACGATATCGCATTGAAATATGACAGATTCAGCAATCTTTACGAATTAAAGGTTATAATTCAGAAACCGATAGACGCGGCTTATACTTTTTATCTGGACCCGACTAAAAAATTTATCCCGGTAAAAAAAGAAATTACTGAAAACGATACACTCATAAAACATATAAATTGTGACCAGTTTCAAAACGTTAATAATGTCTGGATTCCTTACTCATATTCATGTACAGAGTTCAAAGAAAGGAGAAAACAATACTACGAAGTCGAAGAAGCTTCCGCGAATATTGATATTGAAGACAGTTTATTCGATTTCGACTTCCCGCCGGATGCAATCGTCATTGACGAGATAGCGGATATAAAAAACAAGTTCAAAATGTAATTATATAAATATTTCAACGCAGGGTTCGCTGAGAACGCAGAGAAAACTGTTAAATAATCAAATATTCAATATTAATACTTCTGCGATCACTGTGTTCTCGGTGGTTAATTAATAATTTGCACAAAAATTATTTTCATCTTTTTTCGGAATTTTCGTAACGGTTACAAGTTTTCAGCGTCTTTATATAATAAAAGGTAACTATTCACGGAAATTCGACTTTGTCATTCCCGCGCAGGCGGGAATTCATATTCGTTTATTCTGTGGATTCCGCAACAAGTGCGGAATGACAATCGTGTTTTTTTACCTGAAAAGCATAAAAAAAATGTTTTTCTGTGAACGGTTACAATAAAAGGAACAAAATTACCTGATTTAGCTGTATTTTAAATAAAAATTGCTTTGGAGGTTTAATTATGAGAATTGTAGCTAAAAACTTAATCATCTTTCTGGTTTTTATTGTTTTGTGCAGTTCAATATTAATATATGGCGCATCATCAAAACCTGAGACTGCAAATCAACCTTCCAATATCTCCCCTGCCAACGAAGATGTAAGCAGTTTATACAAAGAGCTAATCACACTTCGTGAACATGCACTTGAAGAAAACAGAAAACACGTAGCAGCAGGTGTGACTAAGACCGAAGATTTGTTAGACGATGAAATAAAAGCCGCCGAAGCACGGATACAGTTTGCAAAATTTCAAGATAAAAAGGAAATTATAATGAAAGAACTTGAAAATCTGGTTAAGGTTATAACTGAGATGAAAAATTCAATAAAACTCGAAATCAAAGCTGGGACAAAACCTCAATCAGCGATATACGAAATTGATTCGAGAATTCTTGAAATCAAAATCCGCCTTGCAAAAATAAAATCCGGAATATCAGAAGTCACCAGTTCATATTCGCATGAATCCGAGCTAAGATTGAGGCTGGACATAGCAAACAAAATTACCGAAATTAAAATGAAAAATGATGCACTGTCCAGTATCGCTTCAATCGCAGCGAGACAAGGAAATGTGGAAATCATGAAAAATATACTGGGACAAATAAATGATATAAAACTTAAGAACCAGACGGCCAGAACATGTGCAATCCAGTTAGTTCAAGCCAATAAAACACAGGATGCGTTAGAGATTCTATATGCTCTGATTAATGACCTGAAACTTAGAAATGAGATTCTCATGCATATCGCGACTATGGATTACGAGTGGACAAATTAAAACCAGAAGAGACACTTACAATACGTTCAGGAAAGGATAAACATGAAAAACGCAACAACCATTATCATTCGTTTATCAATTATTTCGTTAATATGTTTTTCAATCTCAGGTTGTACATATAATCGCGGCATGATTCACGATTACGAACTGCATGAGAGTGGAAAACCGAAGAAAGCTTCTGATGTATATTTTTATGGGGAAAATGACAGATTCACCCATTCAAGTGAATATTATGAAAACGGTCGTCTTAAATCAGAAGAATGGTCAGAGCTTGACAGACCTTTGCACAGAATCGAGTTCTATGAGAGCGGCCGGATAAAATCGGAAGAAAGATACATAAACGGCAAGCTCGATTACGCCGCTTATTACAAGGAAGACGGCCAGGTAAGACAAACAACAGGTCAGCTTATCGACTGGGTTACTCGAAAAAGCCTGAGAAAGCAATAATAAGTTATTCAGATTTTTTAAACAATTACTCGGTCAGTTTTACTTTAACGGGTGCTCTCTCGAAATCAGCGGCCCCCATCAAAACGAAGGGCTTAAGTCCGGCTATCGAAGCCGCATATCTATCAGGTATAATACTTAACCTTGTATTATAAAAAGTAGCTGTATTATTAAAATAGTCACGCGCAAGAGCGATACGCTGTTCTGTGTCAATCAAAGCTTCCTGGAGCTTCAGGAACGATTCGCTCGCTTTCAAATCCGGGTATTTCTCCACTACACCACGAATCATATTTGAAATTCCTTTATAATCAGCCCCTTCTTTACCCGGAGGAGTCGCTTCAATTTGTGAGCGTAACTCAGTTATGAGTTCCTGGGTCTGACGTTCGTAGTCACGATAACCTTTGACTACTTTTTCAAGATTTGGAATCAAATCATGTCTTCTTTTGAGCTGGATATCGACCTGTGACCAGCCGCGTTCTACCATATGCCGGAGATTGATAAGGCTATTATACACGGTCCAGACCCAGCCAAGTACAAACGCCGCCATGTATGCACAAGCCGCTATTATCAGAGGAGAAAATGTTATTTGGCCTCTATTATTGTCCATCTTCTGCAATGCAATTGTTCCGCCTATAGTCACACAAAATCCAAATATGAACAAAAACCATACTAACACATTATAACCTGAGCTGATTTGCTTTTCCGTTTTTGTAGAAATCAGAAACATTTCCGCGTTTTTATCATATGCTATTTCGGCGGCAGCTATATCTTCTCGCTCGCGTGCCTGTCCCATTATATATAACTCCGTATGAAGAGGTATCGCGGTTTCGACAAAGCTTCTTTCATGCGTGGAATGAGCTACCGCATAAGCCGGACCTTTGCCATAGTATAGAGGGTCAGAAGGTCTGCAAGTTTCGCTGAAAACAGTTATATCCTGAATCTTTGCTCTTTCGGGAATGATGCGAAGAATGCCTGTATCATCTTTCAGATAAAAAGGAATAGATTGCCCGCCGCCACCAACGTTACTCCATCCCGTCTCTACGCGAGTACGTGTCTGCGTATGACCTTTCGAGTCTTTATAAGTTTCATGAACGGTTTTTCTCCAGTGCTCTGCCACATTCCATTGATAATGAACACAATGCGTTGCGGCCAGATAACTTGTCAACGGGTTATCGCTCTCTGCCGTACCTTTAAGTTCCGTAAGGCCAATGAATGCACCTTGAGTCTTTGATGTAGGCAAATCATCAATCAACCGCTTGCGCCATAATACTCGAAATCCAGCAAACAGGCATACAAGACCTCCCAAAATTGCTATTAATAATGGCCAAATCTTTTCAATTTCCAATTGTAATAAAATTATTGCCAAATTTGATTTACTCCTTTTGCCATAAAAAATCGATTCATTAGAATTCTCTGCAAATCTCAATTTAATAGTAAACGAATGTAATTTATACATACGCACGTGACAATAAAAAAATCAATTAATTATTTTCGATTATTTATAAAATTTAATGCAAACTTGTGCGTATATTGACATGAGAACAAATATCAGTTTTGAAGAACAAGTTGATATCAATTTGTAAAG
>CAZMPL010000023.1:0-3589 GCA_964567805.1 uncultured Pirellulales bacterium
TTTTGATAGTCAGTCCTTTTGTTTTAGTACTCGCATTAAGTTGTCCTTTATACGACAGAAATCCGGTAAATATTGCATTCGGACCTTATATATGGGAAAGCACTACAGGCTGGCTGCGCTGTTTCACGATTATTGGAAAATTCATTGTTACAATGCTGGCACTAATGGCTTTGGTTTCCACGACACGATTCAATAATTTATTAACAGGTCTGCAGCGATTGGGTTTTCCCGGCCTGCTTGTGATTCAGCTTGGTTTTTTATATCGTTATATTTTCGTGCTTGTAGATAGAGCGCATCATATCCTTCGCGCAAGAGCAGGCAGGAAACTTCGTAACCTCGGTTTCAAGGATGAACTAAAAATTAGCACTTCCATGCTTGGTTCACTATTTATTCGAAGTATCGATACCGCGGAAAATATAAATATAGCAATGCAGGCCCGCGGCTTTAATGGCGAATGGCATACCTTATCGGAAATGAAAATTAAAAATAACGATTTTCTTTTCATTTCAATTGCAGTAATATTTATCTTTGGATTGTACTTTTTCGTTAGACCTGTTTTTATGTAATTAATTATGTCAAAAGCAATTGAAATTGAAAATTTTTCATACTACTATCCCGATGGCACAGCGGCCCTCAGGGACATTACTTTAAATATCGAGCACGGCCAAAAGGTTGTTCTTGTCGGTCCGAATGGCGCAGGAAAATCAACACTGCTTCTCGCGATGGCAGGCTTTGCAAAAGGCAAAGGTAAAGTCATGGTCGATGGCCTCGAAATGAACAAGAACAATCTCAAACAAATCAGAACCACACTCGGCTGCTGTCTTGAAGATCCCGATGACCAGTTATTCATGCCTACATTATTCGACGATGTAGCGTTCGGACCGCTCAACATGGGATTGTTACCAGAGGAAGTAAAATCAACTGTCCTAAACGCACTTAAAACAGTTGGACTGAACGGCATGGCCGACAAGGCGCCTCATCATTTATCAGCGGGACAGAAAAGAGCGGCCGCAATTGCTACGATACTGGCAATGAAACCAAAGATTATTACATTCGATGAACCCGATGGAAGCCTTGACCCGAGACATAGAAATGACCTTATCAAGCTTTTGAAAAGTTTCTCGCAAACTCTGATTATAGCGACATGCAATATGAATTTTGCGGCCTCGATTTCCGAGCGAGCCATCCTGGTCGATAACGGGCAAATTATCGCCGACGAGCTAACAAAAAAACTATTATACAACGTAGATTTGATGAACAAGCACGGACTGGAAATCGCTACAATCTAAGACGGTTTGATATTTACAGAATATTTCATCCAACAAACAAAAATATTTAAGCTCAATACAATTATTTAATTTGCCACTCCTTTATTGCTCGAAACTGTCCTTTTAACATAAAAAAACAATCCTTGTCAATTCTTTATGTCTATATATAATGTATAGATAATTTATTATCTTATTTTGGTAAGTGTGATTAAAGCGGCTAAAGGAGAATATAATGAATAAAAATACACTTCTCTTAACTATATTAGTGATTGTCTGTCTTTCATCCGTCTTTGTAAATGCACAAATAGACCCGAATAACTGGGACAAGCTGAACCTAAGCTCAACAACTATTGCCGGCGCAAAAGTTTATTACGAAAAATCATTCGAGCCAAACCTGCCTTTCTTTGAAAAAACATATAAGGAATTCCTTGCTGCCAAAGACAAGCAAAATATTCTCAACTCAAAAAAAGACCAGATACTAACTGATATAAACCTTATTCTTGGCATAAAAGAACCTCTTACTGAAATCCAGGACAAAATGTGGGCTGAACTATCGAGTGCTTTATCAGGTTTCAAGACCACAACTTTTTATCTTGTCAAACAGAGCACAGTAAAAGACTTTCTTCGTGCCGGAGGGCAGCTTCCAAATTTTAGATATGACAAATTAACAGACACAGTGGATTATACTCCTAACCTAACAGTCAAAAGCAATGATACACAGGATAAAAACTTTGAGTTTTCATTTCCGATAGAATCAGCAGAGAAGTTTGAGAACAATGTTGGCACGATTTTTAATATGTTTGGAGATGTTAGTAAAATTCACGAGGGAACTGTGATACACGAAATAACAGAGATCAGCATGCTCCCTTATATCAAGCAAACCGATCAATACTGGCGATGGTTCAGTGACGGCTTTTCAAATGCTATTACTTATGAACTGTTAAAGAAGCATTTCGATGTCAGCAGAGCGGAAGAATGGTTAGCTGATTATGATCCAGTCAAATATAAAAATCTCGAAAAAGAAATCAACCTGCGTTACTGGATGTCGGGCAAATTTTGTCTTCTGCTTCTTGATGATATACCAACCGAGAGAGGCAAGGAGTTTATTCTCGCTCGCTACGCATACTCGACATTCGAGGCTCACAGATTGATTGACAAATTCGGAATCGATTGCGTACGCAAAATACTGGATGAAATCACGGCTAAGCAATCCCGAACCGGTGAAGACCTTATAGAAACAATAAAAAATGTCACCGGCGAAGACATGAATGTTCGCTTTGCGGTATATCAGAGTTTCAATACAAGACAGGAAGGTATTGCAAAATATGCGAAAGCTTTTAACGAAGCTTCAGCAAAAAAAGATATCGAACCAATGGTATTTAACCTTTTTCGCATGCACGATTTGCGGTCACTTTCGGAAGTGGAAAATCTTTTAAATGACTATAGATACGCCGCAGTCCTTTTGTTCAAGATGGGCTTAGAGCAGCAGGCTGATGCGATAATGCAAAATTGCAGGGAGTTTTTCTCGAATCCAGGATATAATAATGGCCAGAGAGCAGCCGCGGAAGTTCTTATGGTTTATGCACTCGAATGCGAGAAGCCTTTGAAAGCTCGCAGGGAAGCTGAAGATATACTGAAAACAGATCCCGACAACGTCTCCGCCATGACAATTAAAATGTTTGTTTATCTAAATGACAATCAGTTGACCAATGCCCAAGAAACTGCAAAAAAGATAATCAGCCTGATAAAGGATGAGAAATCAAAAAACTATCAAGCTGCTTCACAGATACTTGCAATAGATCCGAACCAGATAAAACTAAACCAATAAATTTTCACGAAGATTTATTTTCCGGCTACGGGGTACATATCATCATCCTGTATTACATATCCTTTTCGGATACGATAGTCCAGTTTATAATCCCATGTTTTTTTATAACCTTTATCTTTCATGCACTTATCGAAAAGCGTTTGCAACGAAGCCTCGTGAACATTAGTTGAACTGTCATACTCCCTTCGTTCCTGTGCAGAGGCGCCAAGAATTTCACCTTGCGCCTGATACAAACATTCCCGGCAATCAACATTCGCTCTTGAATAGGTTTTCTCTTCGTTATACCAAAACGCCTCAGACCCGCACCCGGCACAAACAAACATAACCAATAAACAAGCCGCTATTATATTCCTCATATTTTGTTCTTCCTTAATTTTATATTATCTTATATTTGGCAATTTTTCTTAGTTAATATTATGGTAATATTTGCACTGTGGCAACTTAGTTTTATATATTTCTTGTGTTTCAATTGGGCCACGCCTTTTCAGACATG
>CAZMPL010000023.1:3599-20880 GCA_964567805.1 uncultured Pirellulales bacterium
AAGGTAACCCTGGATTGAATTGTCGGTTTCTGCAAGGTTGAGTCGTTTTGCACCGAGCAGGCAATATTCTTTTTCCAATTCAATACCGAAGAAATTGCGGCCAAGTTTTTTAGCCGTAACTATCGAACTTCCTGTACCCATAAATGGATCGAAAACAAAATCTCCTTTATTCGTACTTGCTAAAATAAGCTTCGCTAAAAGCTTTTCGGGTTTTTGGGTCGGATGGTCTGTGTTTTCCGGCATAGACCAGAATGGAACTGTAATATCGTTCCACAAATTCGATGGGTGAGTTATACGAAAACTTCCGTTTTCGGTTTTTTCCCAGTCTTTCGGCTCGCCGTCTGAATTGGTATAAGGCGCCAGAACTTTTCGCTTGAGCTTTACATCTTCCAGATTGAAAACGTAATCATCGGAAACGCTCGCGAACCAGATATCTTCCGAAGCGTTTTTCCAGTTCTTTTTCGCTCCCCTTCCCTTTTCCCGCTCCCATGTTATCCTGTTTTGCACCTTGAGATATTTTTCCAATACAAGATGAATCGCGGTCGAAGTGAACCACTCGGAGCAAACGTAAACAGAAGCGTTCTTTTTGAGAGTAGGTAATAATTTGACTAATAGATTTTCAAACCACTCTGCATACTTCTCGATACTTCTTTTTTTGAAAGTCGAAGAGTTAAATGTTTTTGTGAGATTATAAGGCGGGTCCAGAATCAGAAGGTCAGCGAAATTTTCCGGCAGCAATTCCGCTGCCTGAAAAACATCCTGGTTGGCGATTCGATTCGTTATGTCACTTACCTGAACCGGTTCTGCAATCCGAATTAAATCTTTCGCAAAATAGTTTTTCTCTGCATCGGTTAGAGTTATTGTCCTGTTTCTCGGCGCACGGATTTTCGACACGGAATCTATCCTCTACGCAGACTCTTTCTTTGTATTTTTCTTTGAATCGAACAAAGGAACTTTACCTTCTACTACATCGCGTGTTATCACATATTTCGCGGGCTTCGGTTCTTCCGGAAGCTGATACATCAAATCAATCATCAGTTCCTCGGTTATAGAACGCAAAGCACGGGCTCCGGTGTCACGCTTGAGTGCCTTTTTCGCAAGAGCGTGCAAAGCACCTTCGGTAAATTCCAGCTCGGAGTTTTCCATCTCGAAAAATCTCTTGTATTGTTTGCTCAAAGCATTTTTCGGCTTTGTCAGAATCTCGATAAGTGCCTTCTCATCAAGAGCAGAAAGAGTCGTGATTACAGGAAGCCTTCCGACCATTTCCGGAATCATCCCAAATTCGATAATATCTTCAGGTATAACCTGTTCGAGAAGACCGGTAAACTCGACCTGTTCGTTCGCAGCTTTTGAAAGTTCCGAATTGAATCCAATCATTTTTTTGCCGAGTCTCTTTTTGATAATATTTTCGAGGCCGACAAAAGTCCCGCCGCATATAAAGAGAATCTGCGAAGTATCCATCTGTATGTATTGTTGCTCAGGGTGTTTCCTGCCTCCCTGCGGCGGAATGTTGGAGATTGTTCCTTCAAGCATTTTCAACAAAGCCTGCTGAACTCCCTCGCCGGATACATCGCGGGTTATCGAAACGTTCTGGTTTGTCTTTCCGATTTTATCGATTTCGTCGATATAGACAATTCCTCTTTGAGCGGCTTCGAGATCGAAATCGGCGTTCTGGAGAAGTCGCAGTAAAAAGTTCTCGACATCCTCGCCGACATAACCAGCTTCAGTTACGGTTGTAGCGTCGCAAATCGCGAACGGCACATCCAGCTTGCGTGCGAGAGTTTTCGCGAGCAGTGTTTTACCAGAACCGGTCGGGCCGATTAAAAGAACGTTGGATTTATCGATTTCGACATCGATATCATCACTGGAATGATGGAGCAGACGTTTGTAATGATTATGCACCGCGACGGAAAGATATTTTTTCGCGTGTTCCTGGCCGATTACGTATTCATCGAGATATTCCTTGATTTCCCTGGGTTTCGGCATTTTTTCCAGTTTAATATCAGTAGATGTACGTTTGCGGTCCTGCTTAATTATAGTCGAGCAAAGATCCACGCATTCCGGGCATATAAATACCTTATTCGGGCCTTCAATAAGTGTTTCAGACTGATTCGCCGGCCTGCCGCAGAAGCTGCAAACCGCTTTAGACGATTTATTTGTAGTTTGTTTAGTCATTGTTATACCTTGTTTTTATGCAACCAATAATTAAATAATAACAATAAACTAACCTTTTTCCATAAATTTTGCAAGCACAGGAATTTTTTCAACAAAAAGATTTATCCTCAATTACTGGCTAAAGATGTTCATTATTGCTAATATCAGCAAAATTATTCCATTTTAAATAACTAAAAACATGCCAATATTACGTCTTAAACCGGTTTTGAAAACCTTATTTCGGAGTAGTATTTTCCGGCGATTTAACCAGCCCAAACTATTTAAAGACGAAAAATCCGTTAATAATTTGATATCTTTATTACTTAACTGGTTTTTAAAATGTCTAAGAAAACATTCGGATTGAGTTACATATTTGTAAAATTGTTCTCTTGCATCTTTAATAGAAAACAAATAAGCCCATCCATATTTTGAGGCTCCGAGATAGTTTTCTTCATGTTGGCGATAAAGCAAAGTAGACTCATCAAGAAAAATAATTTTACCCAATGTTGCACCTATTAAAGCAAGCCAATGGTCGTGCATGACGGCCTGAGATGGAATCTCTCCGCATAAATCCGCAAAGGCTCGGTTAATCATAATAGTACAGCCGCTCGGTACATTTTGAACAAGCAAATAATTAAGTTTTATTCTTGCTGGATTTAAATTCTGATACTTCAAATATGAATTACTAATAACGGAAAGGTCGTTTTTTACTACATATTTATCAGTAAAAAGCATCAGGGGAACATTTTTGCCGGAATCGTCTTCATTTTTTTTTATTATCGCAAGCGACTTGGATATTTTGTGCGGCAGCCATACATCATCATGGTCGCAGAACATGATATAATCCGATGAACTTTTTAATAATAAAGCAGAAAAATTCTCACATGCACAAGAGCTTCCCGATGACGGAAAGAAAGTTATTTTATCTTTATAAGTTTGTGTATACTTATCAATAATTTGCGTCGTACTGTCTTTCGAACCTCCGTCTCTAATCAATAGTCGCCATTCCTGATAATCCTGCTTCAAAATGGATTCTATCGTTTCCTCAAGATACTTCGACGAATTATATGTAGCTAATAAGATATCAATCATCACTTTAATTCTGCATTTTAAAAACGGTTTTTAAGATCTTCCACAATCCTGCTATTACGTATTCTTCTTGGAATTAAAAAATATATCCATTTAATCACACTGCGTATGCGTTCATGAAATGGTAGTCTTAATATTCTTTTAATAACGCTTCCAACTTTACGAAAGAATGAAGTGTATCGCCAGGAACGAGAAGTATAGACACTGTATAGTTCTTCTCGATATTTTGCGTTTGCTTTTGCTTTTGCGTTTGCTTTTGCGTTTGCTTTTTCAGGTTGCAATATTCCATTTTTATTAATTTCAAACTTTTCTATTGGATTACATGCTACATAGCTATTTAAAGCTTCATATCCACCTGATTTATAAGAATTCGAGATATCTATTCCTCTCTTGATCGCTTTAATCATAATATTAACATCATCTAATATCTCAATAGGATATAAATAATAATTGAGCATTATATTTGCTATTTTACCTGCAATAGTATTATACTTATTTCGATTAATGCGATCTTGAATAAATTCTTCAAATGTTGGCATACTATCAGAAATATTAAATGGTGATCTACCGAGCGGAATTACTAATTTACCAAGAAGCATAGCCTCAAAACCTACGGAACTATTAACTGTAATAACAGCATCCATCTTTGTTAACATACTCAAATAATCATCTTTATTAATATCATCAAGCCATACTGCTTTTTTAGAGTCTGAATATATTTTATTAATATAATCCTGACACTTCTGATGTGCTAATATATTCATTTGACGAGCACCATCTATATTGCGAGAAGGATGTGCACCAGGATGAGGTTTGACAAAAATAGTATATCCTTTTTCTATAAGTTTAGGTACTACTGATTTAACAAAATCTTCCATTCCGTTAAAATCTGAATGCAAAATACAATTCGAATCATCATCTAACTGTAATGGCAAAAGTACCTTTTTATTTTTACTATAAATTAATTCAGAACTTTTACAAATAACAGGTTTATAAGCTGAACTAAAGAAATCAGATTCAAAATCAAGATTATATGATAATGATTTAATATCTATTTCGTCAAAACTATCAATTAATAATTTTGCTGAATAAGAATCTCCATTAACACCAAGTGGATCGAAATAAGCACTCCTAAAAAAAGGTGTTCTTGTAGGCCCAAGCTCAATTGCAAAACTATAAATATTGAAAGAATCTGAAAATTTTCTTATAGTACTATTAGAACCCCAATAAACAAATACATCTATAGAATAATGCTTCATAAGATAGTGCAAAATATCATTATGGATTTCCGCAATAGCACCTTCACCTTTCATTAACATACCCCAAAGATTGATTGCGTCTTGATCCCATCTACAATTAAACTTCTTTAGCTCATTATTTATTCCCTCTGGTAATGTAACAACGAAAGGTTGCATAGGAAATTCATTCATTGTTACCAACAATTTAATATCGAATTCATTTCTTTTAGATTGATAGGTAAAAAGACTTCTATATAGTCTATTAACAATCCAAAAATACTCTGAAGGATTTTGTCTAATTATATGGGGGTCGATATAAAACAAAACATTCATTTTATACTCTCATTCTCTGGTTTATTAAAGATAATATTTTTAAGGTAGATTTTTTTGATAAACAATTATTAATACAGTATTCATGCAAACCGATTATTGACTGTTCATAATTATTTATATCAGTGAGTGTTTCAAGATACTCTTCCCATTGAGCAATAGATTTTGCAAGCTTTAATCCTTTGCAATCTGAAAATCGCTCATAATCCTTAATACAAGAAGCGATAGTCGGGACGCCCCATATTCCGCTCTCAAAAAATTTTAGTGATGTCCTGCACTCATTATATCTATTATTCAATAATAAAGGTGCAATGTTAATATATGCTTGTCCAATAGACTTGAAAAATGATCTATATGGTAAATGAATTTGGCGAATAACAGAGTCGCGAGGAAATTCTTTGATATTAAAATTTAGAGATCCTCCAACTAAAAGATAAAAATCCCTTCTTCTTTCAAGAAATTTTATTAAAACATCTTTAATATAAGCAAAATCTCTATCGTGAGAAATGCCGCCGGGAAAGTAGGAAATCATATTTCTTGATGTCATAGTAGTTCTTATATTATGATTAGCTTTAATAAGTCCTAATGACCGTAACAATAAATATGATAATCCATTAGGAATTATTTCAACTTTTGCATTAGATTTAATCTTATGGATTTCCTTATATAAAACTTCCGTTGAAACAGTAAAATGATCAAATAACTTTAGTGTGTCATGGTAATCCTGAAACATTTCTAAAGTTTCTCTTTTATTAATAAGATAGTAAGGACAATCTAATGCATATTCAACAGCAAAAATCAGATCATCATAATCGGCATGATAAAATTTATTTTTTTCTCTCATTTTTTCTAATATAATAGCAAGATTAGTCACCCGCTGTGAAGGTCTATAAAAAATAAAATAATCATAATAATCAATTAACTCATTTCTAAACTCATGTAATGAAATAACATCAGCTATACCACCTTGAAATCTCATATACTCCCCGAAATTATAACATCGATATCTAACAGATGGATCAAGGTATGGTTGTTTTATTCTTTGGGTATGTGATATAAATAATATTCTTGGTATTTTCATAATTTTATCATAGATGCTCTATTTCTTTTCTAACATTAATAATAATTTCTTTCAATAAATCTTCTGTTAAGATTCTATTTACACTATTAGAAATAGTTTTATTCTTGCCTTTTTCAAATGGAGTTGATATTGATATTTCTGTTTTATCTTTAGGATTATATCCATTATTTATTTTGTGTCTTAAATAATGGTAGAAGGGATTCATACTTGAAGCAGCGACATCAGGATAAGTTTTTAAATACCATTTCGTATCAAAATATTGATTAGGTTTTCTACCTTCTTTCCAGCCGTGGCGGATATAGTGTTTTATCGGATTCATGCAGCTTCGTGCCACGTCGAGGTTGTTTTTCAGGTAATATTCCTTATCGAACAGGCCGCTGCGCTTAATTGTTCGGATAATATAAATTTCTTTTAAAAAGCTATACAGCTTCTTTAACATTTTTTCTAAATCCTTTATTGGTTTCTGTTATATATTTTATTTAAGATATTAACATAAAAAGAGCTTATTGAAAAGTCTAAAACGAAAACTAATCAACAAGGTCTATCTTCTTTTTTAAACAAAAGTTTCTTAATATTTTGATTGATTTATAATTTTATGCTTGTAAAAACTTTATTAAAAATCATCATACACATAGCCTTTCAGATACAAGTTACCTGTATTGGTTAAATAAGCAACTACATTTTCACTTTCATCTTTGATAACCAATCTGCCGCCAGAAAGTTGGGCAAAATTATTATAATTTTCATAGCAACTTCCGTGGATTTTCATATTTCCTGCATCTGAGTCAATTATCGCAATAACAGAAGAGCCTTGGTAATTTCGTATTTTTATTCCGTCATATCCTGTCTGTGAACAGTTCGTATTTGCTAAGAAAGTACCTGTTGATGGGAAATAAATAATTTTGTCTTTATAGTTTTGCTTATATTTCTCAATAATGTTCAGTGTATTATCTTTTGAGCCTCCATCCCGAATTAATAGTCGCCATTCCTGATAATCCTGCTTCAAAATGGATTCTATCGTTTCATCAAGATACTTCAATGAATTATATGTGGCTAACAGAATATCAATCATCACTTTAATTCTGCATTTTTAAAACGGTTTTTAAGATTTTCAATAAACGTACTGCAGCGTATTCTTCTGGGAATCAAAAAATAAGCCCGTTTAATAATGGCACGAATATGAGGTAAATACATAATTCTCAAAACACTTACTATTTTCCTTAAAAATGCTGTATATCTCCATGAACGCGATATATAAACGCTATAAAGTTCATCTCGATAATTTGCAATGATTCGGTCTTTTCCAGAAATTACTTGTTTTTGCTGAGAAGGAGTCAAATTCAGGTTATTGAGAGTTTCTTTCAACTCCTGCACCTGTTTTTCGAAATGTTTAGAGAAATTAATAAATGTTTCACTCTCCGTTACAGGCTGCTCCAATATGCTGCCTATTTCGGAAGGTAGTTCTACATCAGAAGCTATGGCAATGAAGTAAAGAGGTCGAGCTATACCAGGTGAGCGAGACTGTTCAATATCACTTTGTACAACTTTTTCCATATTAAAAGTTACTGTATGACCTTTATCGTATTCAGGAAATATCCCTGATCCATATATAACCCGCTGGCCGTGAATTATTATATTATTAAAATAGTCTTTCAACAAAGATTCAAATTCATCACGATAAAGTTCTTTCTTATGAAATGGATTGTTATAAGTCGGAATATCTGAATATTCATGTTTATTAGGACTCGACATGATTAACATCCCATCTTTTTTGAGGACGCGTTTTATTTCTTTCATCATGGCATCATGCTGGTCATGATGCTCAATAGTTTCAAATGAAACAACTACATCAACACTTGAGTCTTCCAGCGGAATTTTATCACACGTTCCCGTTTTGAAATTAATGCTATCTTTATTATATTTCGCTTTTGCAAAACCTATAACTTCTTCAGAAATATCGACACCAGTAACAGAAGCTGCAAAAGTTGATAACAACATCGAGCCATACCCTTCACCACAGGCAATATCAAGAACTATCTTATCTTTTACATATTCGCATGCCATCACATAGCGGTGTAAATGTTCTAACTGTATATTGCCTTTACGTTCAGGAACATAACGTTCACCTGTCCAATGTAATGCAATATATTCATTATGTTTTTGCATCAGTATCCCTTTGTTTTGCTATTCCATTTTTCATGCAATAATTTTCTGTTTGATTGCAATATTTTCGAAGCTTCCTTCTCGTTATAAATACTCAAAAAGGTCTTTTGATGGTAGTGTTCAACATATGAAGCAGGCACTAAAACCATTTCGTAACCTTTTTGCTTAATTCTCTTCGAGAAATCAATATCATCAGAATATCCTTCATTAAAAGTTTCATCAAGAAATCCAATTTCATCAAAAATTGACCTTTTGAAAACCGTACAGAAAAAAGCTAAAGAATCCATTTCGATATAAAAAGAAGAACTGAAAATATCTGATAGTTTTTTTTGCATTAGATGAATATTAATAAGATGTTTATGTGAAATATTTTTTAGTTCTGGTAATAGCACCTGCATTCGTTCAATATCCTGATGACTTGTCTTAATGGTCGTCAAAGGCCCGGAAGCAACAATTTTAGATTGTTTCGTTAAAGGCATTAACAATAAGTCAAGCCAATTTTTTGTAACTTCCGTATCATTATTGAGAATAACAACATAATCATCCTTACATTGTTTAAGGGCAATATTCACTGCTTTAATAAAACCAATCCTATCCGATAACCAAATGGACAAATAACGATGATCTCTTAGTTCTAACAAAACAACTTTCCTTGATTCATAAGTTGAACCATTATCAATCCAAATGATACGATAGTCCTGATTTGTAAACCTCTTTATACTCTTAAGGCAACGAACTGTAAATGCTTCTTGATTGAACGTTGGAATTATTATATCAATCATAACAATAGCACCTTATCATGCTTTCTTTTTAGGATTGCGCGCGCTTCAGAATCCTTAACAACATCACTTTTAGTTATCCCATCATGTCTGTCTTCTGCATAAAACAAAAATTCATCGATCCAATCGCCTTTTCCTCCATTTTCATAAATAGTAAGAAATAGATCCCAATCCTGATATCTTTTAATAGAATCATCAAAACCAGGAAATACTGAAAACCTTATCATAGACATAGTTGAACAGTAATTACGACTATAAAGTGTATTACCATTAAAATGAAAAAACTTTAGTTCACGTTCACCAAGAAAATAATTACAATACACCCATGAGGCGGAAGGATTTTCATGGAGACGCTGCAACATCTTTTCAAAAATTGTGTCTTCTAAAATGATGTCCGAATCACAAAAGAATAAGAATTCACCTCGAGACTTAGAAAAGCCATAATTTCTTGCATAGTTAGCTCCCATATTTTTATCTAACTTAAAAAGTGATAAATCATAATTTTGTCTATACTCATCTATCATCTTCTTTAATTCATTATGTTGAAATGCTCCATCATCAACAATTATTATTTCAACGTTATTATAAGTCTGTCGGGCAATTGAATCTAAAAGATATGGAAGATATGAGTCTGTTTTATAAACTGGGATTATGACTGAAATCAAACCTCGGGTGAAATCTTGTTTCATTCTGGTTGATACATATTTATTCTTTTTATAAACGTTACTTATAGTAGTTAAATTTGATTTTTGAGCAGTTTTATTTTTTTTTATTGTAGCCAGTTCTCTCACACAACCTTTTTTTACTTTACTATTTTCTGTACAGAAACAATCGTATAAAGGATTCATCACTGAATCTTCTACGTCAGGGTATGTATTTAAGTACCCTTTTGTGTCGAATGATGGGCTTGGTTTTCTTCCTTCTTTCCAGCCGTGGCGAACGTAGTGCCTGATTGGATTCATGCAGCTTCTTGCCACGTCGAGATTGTTTTTCAGGTAATATTCCTTATCGAACAGGCCGCTGCGCTCAATTGTTCGGATAATATAAATTTCTTTTAAGTATTTTCGCAACTTGTTAAACATTATTATTTCTTCTTAATTTCCACATATCTTTTAATAGTTTGTTCAACCGGTAATTCCGGTAGTGAATGACCGTTTTCAATCTGAATCACCCTGTCACACAATTCCTGAATCGTAGGTATTGAATGAGAAACTAAAACTACTGTCCTATCGCTTTTTATTTTTTCTTTAATCAACTCTGAAGCTTTTTCCTTAAACGCCTGGTCACCTGCCGCTAAAGCTTCGTCTATTAACATTACATCAGTATCGACATAATAAGCTATTGAAAAACTCAGCCTGGAACGCATACCGCTCGAATAACTCTTTATAGGCTCATCAATAAAATCTCCAATATCTGCTAACTCGATGATTTCATCAACGCATTTTTGTATATGCTTTTTATCCATTCCAAGAAGCAAGCCGCTTAAAAATATATTCTGCCTGCCGGTAAGCCGCGGATCGAAACCCGCACCAAGCGATTGCATCGTAATTTTAACTTTGGCACATATTATTTTCCCTTTGTCAGGTTTTATAATACCTGCCATCACTTTTAGAAGAGTGCTCTTCCCTGCTCCGTTTCTGCCGATTATCCCTAAAGTCTGGCCGCGATATACCTGGAAGGAAACATCATGTAACGCCCAGAACTTGCTACCTTTCCAAGGTAATGAAGCTGCCTTGCGATAACACATTCCAATATTTTGTAAATCAAAAATTATATCTTCCATTTGAATATTGCAACTTTAGCCTAACTTTGGAAAGTATCTATTATACTTATGGATTAAAAACCAACCTATAGCGATAAATATTATGCTTTCGAAAAAAGCAAATCCGAGCGGCTGGAAAACTGGCCATTTCCCATTAAGCAGAATACCGCGAAATTGCTCGACCAGCACGGCGACTGGATTTAAATTTATAATATTCCGCAGCCGCGGAGATAAGGTTGATGTATCATAAAAAACACCTGAAAGGAAAATCAACAGCTGCATTAAAGTATTCAGGATAAGCTTAAAATCAGGGAAAAACGGTGTAATAGCCGCACAAATCATCGATACTCCAGCTATGAAAAGCATCTCAACGAAAATCAATACAGGTAAAGCAATGTATGAATACGAAGGTGCAATTCCACAGAGCCAGACGATAACCATTACCAGTAAAACTGTAACAAGGAATTTAACTAAATTTACCAGTAATACAGAAATAGGAAAAATACTCTTGTGAATGTAAACAAGCTGCATTAAACCCTGGTTTCCTGAAATACTCGTAGCACTTCGAGTGACGGTACCCGAAAAAAAGCGATATACAATAATGCCGCTGAATAAAAATATAGCAAAATTCTCGGTTTCTCTATGGAATATGTATTTGAAAGCAACATAATATACAGCAAGGCTCAAAAGAGGCTCTAATATCCACCATAAGTAACCTGCGTATGTTCGCGTAGCTTCGCTGCGCAATTCCGCTAACGCATGGAAAGTAACTATATTGATAAACTTTGATATCATGTCTCTAAGCTATCCACGTACACTCATATTTAAGACTACTTTTCATAAAAAGAGTATAGTAATAATAATGAAATCAAAAATCAATTTATTTCAGAAACCTGTTACATTATATTATTGCTTTTGGTAGAATTTGTGCTGGTATGAATATAAAGAAATATTTCAAGGAATCCGAATGATTTTACTTCCACAACGAAAGATAAGCCTAATAACACTCGCAATTTATTGGCCGGCGTTAATCTTTTTCGCTCATATTCCTGTACCTGAGTCAGTGCGAAATGCTGATGTCTCCGATAAAAGTTTACATTTTCAGGCTTATCTCGTCTTGACTTTTCTTGTCTGGTTTTCGGTAAAACCTCATGAAAAAGTAAACTGGAGAAAATTTCCCGTCTGGCTAATATTCTTCGGTTTGACTGCGTACGGCGCAATAGACGAAGTTATTCAGGGTTTCATCGGGCGAAGTTGTGACGCAAAAGATTTAGCAACAAACGTTTTGGCCATATTTTGCGGCCTTTCGCTAATGACTGTTATGTCTTTTCTTCCAGCTGCGTTATTAATCTCCGGAATTGTTATTTTTGGCATTGCCAATGTAGCAAGAACAGACCTTTCAGACTTGTTTCCACTTGCTTATGGTGTTTTCCATTTCTTATCTTATGCAATATTCACCGCGTTTTGGATTTTGAACATGGATTGGATTTTTTTGAAAAAGCCCGGAAAACTTAAGTGGTCGATAATAGCTATTGGATTTCCTTTTTGTTTCCTGATAATTGTAACAATTACTTCATTCCTTCTTGGGAGAGAAATTAATCTGGAAGATTTTATAGTTCCAATCAGTGCAATCATAACGATTTCCGCCGCAAAGAATTTGTTGTATTTTGTCCTTTTAAAACCAGCCAATACTAATTAGCACGTTGCTTAAAAGGTTTATACAAAGGATCACCGATTAATACCATCATCCAGGAATTATAAGGATTCGATTTATAATACGCTTCAACAAGACTGTTTCCTTTGTATAGCTCTGTAAAAAAATCCTTAGGCTTGGGAAATGTATGAAGGTAAGGTTCCGCGACCGGGCCTAAAGTGGCGGTAACTCCATCTCTGAGCATTGCGGGGCACCATGTTTGCGCATTGATGTCACGCAAACTCTGCGCCTCGAAACTTGCTATATGATAGCCGACCGCTCCGTCAACAAAATCAAATGCGTCAATGTATTTTTTTACACTGTACCAGCCGCAGTATATCGCCGCATCGGGACACGAATTAGGTTCGAAGAGATTTTTTGATTGTTCCTGTTTCACAGTCAGACCGGTAAGAGAGTTTGTTATAAAACCAATGTCACGTAATGACTGGTCATATTCGCCGTAGTGGTCCTTGTCGATAATTGCCCTCGAATCGAAGTAAGCAATTCCTTTTAGTCCAGTTTTTTCCACTTTAATCGCTTTGTCAATAAGCGATATTATTATTTCCTCTGACGGTCCATCGAGCCGACTAACCATCATTATTTTGTCCCTTGCAGCAGCCAGTTTATCATTGGAATCCGCGATATTGGAAATTACATTCTGAAGAGGATTAACCTGCCAGCGATACAACTCGTAATTTTCGAAAAGAACCATGGAAAGCTCACTATCTACCGAAGCATTCGTCTCCTTTCCATTTATTATATCTACAAGAATTTGAAGCTGTGCAAGCTTTGTTTCGACACTTTTCTCTTCGGTTGGATTTTTTACGATTTGCGATTTTAATTTTTCCTGAACTTCTTTGCCCTGTGCAATAAGGTCATTCAATTTTCTTAACTGCTCTTCGTTTCCTTTCAATTGTCCCCTGCCGCCTACTGTTATTGGTACTCCATATATTGTCAGAAGGCATTTAATTTTTCCGTTAAACTTCTCACTTTTCAGAGTGTCACGGAGCGGCTTAGCAAGTTTCTCGTCATAATCTGTTCTGCTTATCGAATCAACGGGTTTTTTCCCGAGCGGTAATTCGACAAGATTATCAGCAGGTACCGCTCTCTGCTGACAATAATACTGCGCGATATGCTTAGATACAGAAATCTCACTGTTCGCTATTACCAGAATTTGGTTCGGTTCCAATCCCAAACAAACAGTAGAATAAAATATAACCAGAAAATATATTATTTTAATTCTAATCATAAAACTTCATTCTTCAATAATTAAAAAAATTACTCCGGACCATAACTTCTGTATGGCAGATTATCAGGATAATGTTTTGAAATCTCTTCATAATCGTCTAACCAGTAAGCCTGGTGATTATTTTTTAGAATAATGACACGGCCGCTATCGATATCATTAGCTGCCCTGTGATATTTGAAATAAGTATTCTTTTCATCCTTTCCGATTATTTCAATCTTACCTGACGAATGTGACATTACAAAACGCACACGTTTTGCCAGCCCGGAAACAATGGATTTTGCTTTTTCTATCGTTTCATAACCTTCTTCAATAGGTACGGTATAGGCTCTATTTCCAATTGCGGGACGGCATTGAAAAATATAATATGGAACTGCCCCAACAAAAGATAGCTTCTTAAGCAGTTCAGCCAATACTTTATAATCCGAATTTATTCCCCTTATGAGCGGCATCTGATTATTGACAATCGCGCCTGCTTTCTGAAGCATGGTAATAGCTTTTATCGCAGCATCAGTTAATTCTCGTGGATGCATAAAATGCGTCATGATATAAATCTTTTTGTCAGCATTACTGTATTTTTCTATGACCTTCAACAACTCCCAATCTTCAATGATTCGATACGGATTGAAAACAGGCATTTTTGTACCTATTCGAACTATTTTAACATGCTCAATCGCCATCAGCTTGTTTATTATTTCTTCGAGTTTAGAAGTTTCCAATGTCAAAGGATCCCCACCGGTAAGTAATACATTGGTCACTTCGGTATGTTCCCTGATATATTTAATCACTGCCGGTAGATCCTGAAGACATTCTCCCTGGGGATTAATAAAAATGCGTTTGCGGAAACAATATCGGCATATCCCTTCGCAATCGTTACTAACCAGAATTAAAACTGTAGAATTATATTTATGCTCCAGGCCCGGCATAATAGAATATTTATGTTCATCAGAAGGATCGAGACGCCCCCAGTCATCGAGTTCATCGATACTTGGGATTATCGCTCTTCTAATAGGGTCATCCGGATCATCCCAGTTAATAAGTGACATATAATACTCGTTACAACGAAAATCGAATTTCTCCGCAACAGGTATCAATGCTGCTTTTTCTTTGTCACTTAAATTTTTAACGTGTTCAATTTTGGTAAAATACTTCATTTTTCTCTTGGATAATTTTGTTCTTATTTTCTATTTTCAGCTTATTATTTTTTCAATCACCACGTGTATATTTAGCTTTCGAATATCTTTTTTCATAGATATTTTTCTTTCCAAATACCATAAAGAAAGTAGCTGTTAATATTTTTAAATCATTCCATAAACTTATTTTTTCAACATATTGAACATCGAGTTCGAGTTTTTCTTCCTGAGTCAGTTCGCCTCGGCCGCTAATCTGCGCCAAGCCGGTCAAACCTGGTTTGACTTGCAAACGTTTCTTTTGTCGTTCGTTCCATTCGGCTATCTGGGAAATATATAAAGGCCTGGGTCCGACAAGACTCATATCACCTTTTAAAATATTATACAACTGAGGCAGTTCATCGAGTGAATATTCACGTAAAAATTTTCCGATTTTCGTCAACCTGGCATCTTGACCGGATTTCGGGCTCGGACCATAAGGATCAGCTTCCTGTTTCATAGTCCTGAATTTGTAAAAAACAAAAGGCTTTCCGAACAGTCCCGCCCTTTCCTGCTTAAAAATCGCCGCTCCCTTGCTCTCAAGCCTGATTATAATCGCGATTATAATCAAAAACGGGCACAGTATAACCAATGCCAATAAAGATATCAAAAAATCAAATCCGCGTTTACAGATACTAAAAAGATTCATAATATAAGTTTAATCCCTATAAACCTTTATGTCAAGAAAAGAAATATATTCCCGAATATCATAAACCGGACTTTACTTTATATCGGCTTTTTAGACAGCAACACAAACTATGAGTTTGCAGCAGAAGCCGGCTTTATCTTGTGTTTCATCCACGGACATGTTTCTTTCTGCGGGCATTCTTTGCAGCCGTGCTTGGTTGAAATTAAAGGCAAAATCACAAAAGAATCGATAGCAAACGCGACAAGCAATATCAACAGAGGCCATGAAAAATGTTTAACAATAACTGGAATAGCCGCTATTAAAGGAATGAACCACAATGGAACTATAACCGGGATATGTTTCTTGAATTTATCGGAGAAACACTCGACTGTACTTTTCGGCATGAATCTCGAAGCGATTCGCCCATACCCACACGGACATGACCTTGTATTCCAGTACCTGCAATAGGGACATACGAAAATCATTATCCATACAGCACCAGCTATGCCGTAAAACAGATATGCAAACCCCGCAATCGTTCCCCATATTGAATTATGGAAAGCCGTTATGAAAATAATCATCCCAAGCAATGTCATCGCCGCATAAGGAATATTATCTATAACCTCCTGCAACGGAGTATATTCCGGCATTGAGTTTTTTTCTTCTGCCTGTTTCTGATTCTCAATATTTGCAGACACTTCCACTCCCTTCAATTTTCACATGTATCCCAATAATTTATTTTTCTTTCACATTATAAACCATTAGGACATCAGCATATCTCAAATATAGTTTTCCGTCAAGAATAACCGGATGAGCCCATGCCTGTCCCGTCGCCCCCTCACGCTTTGGAGGTATAAATGAACTTTTAATAACAAATTTTTCAGGATTAGCTTCGACCAAAACTAATTTATTATCCTCATAACGGAAATATACATGACCATCGGCATATAAAACACCCGCAGAGCCTTTGCCCGGCTGGTCCTCCTGCCACATTACTTTCCCAGTCTTAAAATCAATACATGTCGGCTTGCCAAGATTTTGTCCATGTCCGCCGTAAATATAATCTCCGACTTTTACAAAACAGCCGTGATGACTCTGGAAGGTCCTGTCGTTAATAAAATAAACTTCTTCCATTTTTACTCCGCCATTATCAGGACTGAGTTTTAAAAGAGCCGCTCCAGTATTATATCCTGAAGAACAAAATACATAGTCACCATCAACAACCGGAATTGGAATGGTAGCGGCACGATTTGCAATTTTGTTATATCCCCAGAGAAATTTCCCGTCTGCCGATACACTAATCAATCCTTTGCCTACCATTTTAAGGTACTGTTTCATTCCGCCGCCATTACTGATAATAATAGGTGAATACCCGGCATCTTCTTTGCCGTTTTCTCCGATATCAGGCATTGAACATTTCCAGATTATGTCACCCGTCTTTTTATTAAAAGCAATCATAATAGAATTACTATTGCCCGAAGAGCATAAAACTTTGTCACCATCTATAAGCGGCGATTCACAATATTTCCAGGTTGGATTTTTGCCGTCAAAATCCTTCTCAAGATTTTTTCTCCAGATAATGTCACCATTATCAGCCTTCAAACAGGCTAAATCACCCGAAGTACCTATAACATAAACAAGGCCATCGTCATATGTAGGTGTACAGCGCGGCCCTCCCGTATCACCTTTGTGTATTGGCCCGATTTTTGTCGTCCAGAGCTTTTTGTGAGTTTCCATATCGACCGCAATGACACATTGTGCATCCTTTCCATCAACTTTCAAATCGCCCATCGTATAGAGCTTTCCATCACATATCGAAACAGTGGAATAACCAACTCCGAGACCAGATACTTCCCACAACAATTCCGGGCCGCCTTCCGGCCAGCTTTTAAGCAATCCAGTCTCAGTACTTACCGCATCCTGCTTTGGCCCGCGCCATTGTGCCCAGT
>CAZMPL010000024.1:0-13285 GCA_964567805.1 uncultured Pirellulales bacterium
ATCGACCGGTCCCCATGTCCCGCCGATTGCCCATGCTCCAAAACTTATTTCCGATACTCTCCAGCCTGTACGTCCTAACTCACGATATTTCATAAATAGTCTCCAGTGTTTCAATATTCCCTGTTGCGTTTTAACTCTTCAATCTGTTGTTTTAACTTACGATTCTCAATCTCAAGTTCGGTTTCCCTATCAATTATTCCGGCCTGTTTTGAAGTACTTATTATAACATCTTCAGTAAAATAAACTCCGGCCAGCGCACTGGTTTTACATGTCGCCTGATGAATATTTCCATCTTTGTCCTGATACTTCAATTCGTATATTCTCTCGTGTTCTGAACCGAACCAGCCTTTACCGAATGGATTCCAGTTTTTTTCAATCACCCTGCCGCCACGTGAAACAATATACTCATTTACACGATCATGGTCAAAAGTCCCTGCAATCAAAAGGATAACTATCACAAGAGAAATCATTAATATAAATATTCCAACTATTTCCATAGAAACATCTCACAAATGATTATACTATTGCAGCATTGTCATTATTAAGGTTTTTCCTTCTTCATACAAGCAAGAATAGAAACGGAGATTAAACATCCGCTTAATACTATTGATGCAGGTTGTAACATGGCTCCCGCAAATTGAGAGTTTGCCATGTTCAATGCAATCAAAAATAAAATGAAAGCCAAAGACTCAATAAGAAGAACTTACACTTCCATTTTAATCATAATTATTTTCTTCTATCTTAAAGAACACCATTACAATCCTGGGATAATACCATCAGAATCCATCGAGTCATGGCCGGAGACATACGCATCAATTTCAACTTCGTTAATGCCCCAGTATTCCAGCGCATTATTAAGTTGAGCATTCATCATCGAACCGGCTTTTTTTCTCATATACCATGCGAAAATAAAGAACGGCCAGAAAATCGGAATTATCGCAAACGGAATCATAAACCAGCCGAAACCTTTGAGCATGGCTTTTCCCGTATTGAGCTTTTGAGCCGCGTCTCTCAGGTAGATAAGACGCCTGCGTCTCTGTTCGCTCTGGCTGTATTGCGAAATCGATTCATCGAATTCCGCAAGTTCACTGATATCCAAAGGATTATGATGTATGTGCTTCATCTATTTTTTCCTATGTTAGTCTTTATCAGTTGCATCCGGAGATAGTTTTTCCGCATGGAAATTCTGTGATGTTCTGCCTGAGGCACTCGGCGAAAAACTTTCCCATACCCTGCCGTTTGTACTATCGAGTACATAAACATGGTTGTCTCTTGCGATTATTTCAAAACGTCCATCTGATGAATTAATCGGAAGTCCCGCCGAACCCATAACCAAAGTAATGCAAAATGTTACTAATACACCGATAATAAAACTCTTTAAATCGACTTGTTTGCTCATTGTTTCTCCCTTTATAATCAATTATCTATTAAATTTATGTCTGCAATACAGTTTTCGCAGTTATTCTATTGATATATACGCCCGAATCGCAAAAACTTCAATAAAAATTTAATCCATTGAAGAAACAAAAATCACCAATATAATAGAACTCTATTAATTAAAAGGAGAAATATGCCGTACAACTTTGAAGATATGATTAATATTGTAAACAAGTCAAAAATTGAATCGAAAGAAATTATTGACTATTGTCAGCAAAAAAATATCAGCCTTATTGATTTTATTGATCAGTTTTCCATACAGCTTGCTCATAAATATCTACAGGGGGAATTAGACTATACTTTTTGTGATCATGCGATGAACAATGTTTTTGGTTTTATGACAACCAAGGAATTTAATCAATCTAACATAATTGATGATGATGGACCTGCTTTTAGAATATTCTTAGCCTTTGACAGAGGTGAATATTATCATTCTGAAGATGACAGAAGTATTGATCCTGTAGAAAAATATACAAAGCCAAGCCTGTTAGAAATTCTCAATAATTTGGACTCGTAATTTGTACCTAAAAAACTACTCTTCCAAAAACAATCTTAATGTTTTTTTGGCTGTTTCGATTAAAGTGACTTATTTTGGTGGCTGTTTTTTCTTGTTTCGCAGGCGGTAAATCATTGCGAGAACCTGCGCGACTGCGACATATAAATCTTCCGGTATTTGTCTGCCCGGCTCGACGGACGCGTAAATTGCTCTTGTAAGTTCCGGCCTGCTTATAATTGGTACGCCGTAAGCACGCGCAACTTCCCTGATTTTTTCTGCCATGTGGTCTGCGCCTTTTGCGACAAGGATAGGAGCTTCCATTGTTTTGGAATCGTAACGTATCGCGACCGCATAATGCGTCGGGTTGACAAGAACAACAGTCGCTTTAGGAACTTCCTGCAGCATGCGTTTGAACGCGGCCTGGAACTGTATCGTACGAATGCGGCGTTTTACTTCAGGAGAACCTTCTGTTTCTTTGTGGTCTTCTTTGACTTCCTGGCGTGTCATTTTCATATCCTGCATGTATTTCCATTTCTGGAACAGGCTCTCTGCAAGACTTATTACCAATAAAGCGATTGCAATTCGTATCACGAGACCAAAAATAATCTTCGAAGTGACAGAAAGAATTTCCTCTACAGACGCCCATCTGAGTGACGCCATAATATCGAGCTTATCCTTGATATAAAACCAGACAATAAGTGAAACAAAAGCAAGTTTGAGAATTGATACAATAAGTTTTACAAAAGATTGCATATTGACCAGTTTACTGAATCCTTCTATTGGATTAAGCTGATTGAATTTCAATTCTAGCGCTTGTGGCGAGAAGTTAAAGCCGCTTATAGCTACTCCGGATGCAATTGCACCGAACATTAAAGCAACGAGAATAGGACTCATCAATAGTATCGAATCAGTAAGTCTTGCGTTGAAATAACCAACGAAACTCTGCGTATCTAAAAAAGCACTTTTATCATAACTAAAACCAGATTCCATTTGCTTTTCGAACCAGTCGCACAATGACGGGCCGGTAAAAGCTATCATGGCAATCAAAACAATCAATGTCACGACGGAATCAAGCTCCTGACTATGCGGGACCTGTCCTTTGTCTTTCGCCTTCTTCAGCCTTCGCGGCGTTGGCTGTTCAGTCTTTTCTGCTGCTGATTGTTCCGCCATAAAGATTTCCTGCTATTCAATTAAATCGGAATCAATTTGTTCATAAGCACCGCAAATTCTGATACGAAAGCGCTTATAAACGGGATAAAAATTGCCGTCAAAAAAAAACCAAGCCCGACACGAACTGGAAGGCTTATAAAAAGTATATTCATTTCCGGAACGATACGAGCTAAAATCGCCAGTACGACCATAAGAACCAAAAAGGCAGCAAGTATCGGAGCCGCTAATTTCAAACCTGCAATAAGCATAGCTGTTCCGGAACTCACAATTCCAATTGTAAGTGTTTCGATTGTCGGGATACTTCCTATCGGAAACAATTGGTAGCTTTGAGAAATTACAGAAATAAAAAGATGATGGCCGTTGGCACTTAGAAACAATAAAATGAAAAACATTTCAAGTAAACTGCTTAATGATCGAGCACTCTCGCCTGTCAACGGATCCAAAACTTCCGACATTGTAAAACCTATCTGGTCTTCTACTATTTCGCCACCAATTTTAACGGCAGAAAAAATAAATCTTGCTACAAGACCGAGAGCAAGTCCGTAAATCGCTTCATTTGAAATCAGCAAAATCGCCATAGGAAAAGATTCTTGTGTGGAATTTATACTGACTGGTACAAGCGTTGAGAAAAATATCGAAATTAAAATAGCCATTGCGGCTTTTATCTGCATGGGAACCACTACCCATCCGAATACAGGAAGGATTAAAAAGAATGCGGATAACCTTGTCAAAATTAATACAAAGCCGAGCAGCTTGTCGAAAGACGGTTCCATTTTATCTTAGCGCCCGATATTTTCAATATAAGTGAATATTTCGGTTGAAAAGCCAAGCAGTATCTGAAGCATCCAGCTTGCAAATATAATAGTCACAACTCCCACGGCCAGAAGTTTCGGAACTATCGTTAATGTCATATCACGAATCGAAGTAACCGCCTGAAGCAATGTTATGATTACACCGACAACAAGACATGTCACTAAAATAGGGGCGGACAATAATAAAGCTGTTTCGAGAGTATGGCGTCCAAGATAAATTATAAAACTACTATCCATAATATTTCTCCAATACTTTAATCTTAGCGATAACCTGTCAGTTAAAACTAAGACTAATACTTTTCGCAAGTAATCCCCAACCATCCACGAGAATAAATAATATCAGTTTGAAAGGCAGTGAAATCATGGAAGGAGGCAGCATCATCATACCTGCACTTAGCAAAATTCCCGCGATAACCATATCTATCAATAAAAACGGAATAAACAGAAGACAGCCTATTTCGAAGGAAGTTCTGAACTCGCTGATAATAAACGCCGGTGTCACTATGTGCATATCCAAATCCATCGCACTTGAAGGTGCTTTTATCTTCGCCATTTTCACGAACAATGCAAGATCCGCTTCTCTGCACTGGCGAAGCATAAATTCCTTAAGACAGGAAACCGCAATATTTGAAGCTTCAGGAAATTCAATTTCATTGGCCAAATACGGCTTTACTGAATAAGTATTGATTTTAGAAAAAGTCGGCGCCATTGTGTACAAAGTCAGGAATAACGCCAAACCAATTAACGAAATAGTGGGAGGTATTGTCTGAGTTGTTAAAGCACGTCTTACGAAAGACAATACAATTATAATTCTCGCGAAAGAAGTAGTCATTATCAAAAGACTCGGTAAAAGAGCCAGGCCGCTGAAAATAATAACAAGCTTAACCGGCGTTGACCAGTCTTTACCTTCGTTTTCAGAAGCCATCGATTTATCTATTACATCTTTTAATTCTGAAATTGTTGGAAGCGAGTTGTTTGCCGCCGGATTCGATGAAGCACCCGCATTAGGCTGTAATGAAGGCGTTTGAATTCCAAGTGCGTTTAAATCGAGCTGACCCCGGCCGTTTGTGTTTTGCGCATAGCATAGATCCGCAGAAATTAATACAGCCAAAACAAAGAAGATATATTTAAATAATTTACTAATCATGAATGTTTTAATCCAACTCATCTTCCTGAACGGGCATACTCGATGAAAATTCTGTCAGGTCTGCCAGTTTTCTTATGTTTTCGTTCGTACTTCCAATCAGGAATCTGCGTTTTCCAATTTCAATAAGATGAACTGATTTGCGAGGTCCAAGATGTACAGTTTCAACAACGCGAATTTCCTTGCCCTGCAATTTGGCGATATTAGGAAAGTATTTCTTAGTCACAAAAATACCCGCGAATCCAAGAATAAGAACAAAAACGATCGAAAGCATTATCTTGTAAAATATTTCTGTTCCATTTATTTCCGAATCGCCGGTAAAACCTGTGCCGCTCGGGAAAAAAGGAGTTGTTTGCTTTGTTTCTCTGCTTGAAATCTGATTTGAGTCGATAACCTGATTTTGATTTTCAATATTACCTGAATTTGCACTGGCTGAATACAAAAATATTACGAAGAAACACAGCATAGCGATTACTAAAAACAAAAAGTTCTTCTTAGTATATTTTGCGTTATTTCTATTCACATTCATACCGGATTTTAATATCATATTTTTCTTTTTCAAAAAAGCCTGTAGATTCAGCATCTGACTTGATTAAGAAGTGCAAATATCGTACCAGATACAAAAAATGTATTATCTTATCAATAATAAAGATACGATGGTAATTAATTGATAATTATGTTAAATAAATTGACAAAGATTTTCAGTTTTGCGTTAGCACGGCAATAGCTATTTGCTTTTGTGAAGAAATTTCACTATCCTTATCCGCCCATTCGCCGCCGGAACCCGCTCCCCATGAATAAACTGACCATTTCGGACCTGGACCTAATACGCTTGAATTATTATTACGCATGGATTCTAAAGTCGCTCTCATATATTTTGCGACTATTTCAGCTCGCATTGCAGAGATTAACCATTGTTTTTGTTCATTTTTTTCTTCTGGAGCAAGACCTAAAATATAAAGCGCAACAGGTTCTCTTGCTTTACTGATAACAAGGTTTTTGCAGAATTCAGTTAAATATTGTTTTGTTGGCTCATCGAGATCAACTTTACCCTTTCCGAAATGTATATTGTTATCAACTGAGAAATTGTTCTTTTTAGCAATTATTTCAGGGGGAATCGTAGCCGCGGATTTTTTAACTGTTTCAAAAATCCGCCGAAGCTGTTCTGCTTTTGCGTCTATAGTTCTCGTATCTGTCGTTTCTTCAGGTTCATCTACGGTATATTTTACTTTATCTTTGCCAAGTTCCGGTTCACTATGTCTTCCTATCAGAATACCAAGTCCCATGTATCTTATGGATTTAAGAAAAGCATCTCTGCCTCTATCATAAAATTCCGCATCCTGTGTATCTGCAAGAGTTAAAAGCATGACGAAAAACGTCAACAGAAGAGTAACCATATCGGAAAAAGTTACGATATATGCTGGTACTTTCGGTCCGTCATCTTCATTTGCTGGACGTGCGCGTCTCAATTATATATACTCCTTTGCAGTAATGATATTTCAACAAATTTTTCTTCAGAATCAGATTTTTGCGAGCCTTGATAAGAGGTTGTTCCGGAAATCGAGACGCTTATTCGGTTTTCATCAATTTTCCTGTTTGTTTTCGTGACAAGATAATTCATAACAATCCATGCACGTTCGAGATGATTTGATTCAGCAGTCTCATTATCAATAGAACTTTTCTCACTAATAACTATTCTATTGGGCATCTCAGACAGATATAAAGCTATATCATTGAGAATATTGCGTCCTTGGGGCGAAAGAATTTTTCCATTTCCCAGGAATATTTTTTCTGAAGGCAAAAGCAAAACTACACCATCGTTCAAGTCTCCTGATAATTTTTCTTTAAGAAGGCCTTCATCTTTACTTTCGCTCTGAGTTGGCTTTTCGCTCCCGACATTTTCTTCACTTAAATATTTTACTGGTTCGATATAGTTAAGCGAATCTCTGCTGTCATGCCGCAAAGGAAATATTGAATCCAGTGCTGTACAGTAAATAGCCTGCAATTTACTGAATTTCTTATTATCGAAAGAAGAAAAGCTTAGTAAAAGTACGAAGAATGTTAGCAAAAGTGTCATACAATCGCTGAATGTCACCATCCATTCTGGAGCACTTTGCGGAGTTTCTTCTTCCTGTGGTTTACTCTGTCGAGCCATTATACTGTAGCTTTCACTTCTTTCCTTCTGCCCTGGGAGACAAATACCTGCATTTTTTCGCGGATAACCGTCGGGCTGTCACCTTCTGATATAGCACAAACACCTTCTATAATCATTTCCTTTGCGGTTGTTTCTGCTTTGGAATAAATCCCGAGCTTTCCGGCAAGCGGTATAAAAATCAGGTTCGCCGCAAATGCACCGTAAAATGTCGTAAGCAAAGCGACAGCCATACCCTCACCAATTTTATCAGGTGAAGACATATTTTTAAGCATTTGTACAAGACCAATAAGAGTTCCAATCATACCGAAAGCAGGAGCGGCCGCTCCCATAAACTCGAGAATCTTTTTTCCTGTCGCATGACGGTCACGTAAATAATCAATTTCCAGTGACAGAAGGTCCCTTATCGTTTCAGAATCCTGGCCATCGACAAGCATTTGCATTCCCTTGACAAAAAATAAATCTTTTATTTTGGGGATTTCCTGTTCAAGAGCAAGCGCGCCGTCACGCCTGTTAATAGCCGCAAAATTGACCATATTCTGAATTATTTCCGTCGCGGGAGGAATCTTTGCCACTATTGTTTTTTTTATAATCGAGAAAATACCAAGAAACTGAGGTAATGAAAAATGTATTAAAGTCGCGCATAACATACCACCAATCGTTAAAGCCAGCGAAGGAATATGAATAAAGGCTTTACCCATTCCGCCCGCCACACAAGTACCTATGATAACAAGAAAACCAAGCAATACTCCGATAATTGTTGCTATATCCATAAACTAATTTACCTCAGATATTTGTTTCAACCTTCTGCTGAGATCGGCGGCCAATTCAGGTTTCGACGTGGCAAGGTCAGCCAAAAGCTTGGCTTTTGTTCTGTCACCCATAAAGAACAGAATTTTTACAGCGTCATCAAAACTGTTTATTCCGCTTATTTCTTTTCCTGACTCAGACTTTTCACACATATTACTGATTATTAAACTCGCGCTGCTCGAATCCATTTTGTCATAAGTTGCGGCAATCGAAGCGAGATTATTTGTCTCCTGTTTTTCGATTTCGAGACGGCTTTTCATAAGTTTGTCCTGTTCATTTTTAATATTAGCCGTAGTGGAAGCGAGTTCAACCTGTAAACTGTTCAATTTCTCAA
Organism: uncultured Pirellulales bacterium; assembly: GCA_964567805.1. GTDB lineage: Bacteria > Planctomycetota > Phycisphaerae > Sedimentisphaerales > Anaerobacaceae > JAFGPS01. The sequence goes on from CAZMPL010000024.1 coordinate 8,356, forward strand.
TATCCTGCTTTAAAATATCCTGAGTCAATTGCAGCCTTTGCTCTCGTACCTTGAGATTTTCAAGTTTTTTATCATAATCCTGCATTTTATTGCGAAGTTCATGAATAAGATTGTTCAGCTGCTGTTCTGACAAATATTTTGTGGATGGTTCAAAATTCGGGACCTGCTGCGTATTGTTTGCTGTCGCTGCAGAATTCGCTGTTTCCTGTACTTCCTGTTTGCCCTGTTCTTCTGCGATGGCTTTTGGTTTCGCTTTTCCAGTAAACCATATAAAGGCAAAACTTCCCGAAAAGCTGACTAATCCCAAAACTATTGTAAGTAATATAAATTTCTTACTCACTTTTATTCTCCTAATTATGATTTCTCACAAACATTCTATTCGATTCTTCATCCATCTCTTTTTGTTCGAATTTTTCCTGTTCTTTTATATAATCTTCCTTCGCCTGAGCCTGTAATTTTTCCATGCCTTCTTTCGCTTGTCTTAATTTTACTACTTCACCCAGCTTTTGTTTTTGCTGCGATTCAAGCTCTTGTATTCTTTTTTCAAGAACTTTTATTTTTTCATTACTCGCCACCGAATTTTTCAAAAAAAACTCCTGCTCTGTTATTCTTTCACGAGCACTTTTGCCGGATAACTCTTTAATTAAATTTTCCAGAATTTTCTTTTGCATAAGCAATTCACCTCGCGTAGCGGCAAGCTTTTCGGTTAAAGCAAATAATTCGACTCTGGCTTTCTGCTCCTGCATTACTCTTATTTCTAAAACACGTTGTAATCGCCATTCAAACTTTTTCATATTTCATTTTTACTTTTTTATGAACCGAGCAATTGATTCCATGAATTTGTAATTGCTGTTAATCTTCGTAATGTTTCATCAAAAGTTGTTTTCTCGCGAACAGGCTGAATAAGAAAGTCGCGTATTTTATCAATCAATGCAATCGCACCGTCAATTCTCCTGTTACTTCCCGATGAAAACGCCCCGATATTTATCAGATCTTCCGCATCAAGGTAAGTTGCATATATTTCCCTTAATTTTTGTGCGGCGTACTTATGCTCTTTACTTGCAACAACAGACATTAAGCGGCTTACACTCTGTAATATATCTATAGCCGGGTAATGTGCTCTATGGGCAAGTTTTCTTGAGAGAACTATATGTCCGTCAAGCAAACTTCTTGCACTATCGGCTACTGGATCTGACAAGTCATCATTTTCTACAAGAACAGTCAAGATACCAGTGATACTTCCAGATTCGGCACATCCTAATCGTTCGATAAGCCGGGGCATGAGTGCAAACACACTCGGACAGTAACCTTTTGAAGCAGGCGGCTCACCTGCGGCAAGACCTATCTCTCTCTGAGCCTGTGCAAAACGTGTAAGTGAATCCATCATAAAAAGAACATTTTTACCATTGTCCCTGAAATATTCTGCTACCGTAACAGCGACAAACGCGGCTTTAACTCTTTGGATTGGCGGAGAATCAGATGCGGCGACAATTATAACGCTTCGCTCCAATCCTTCGGGGCCAAGGTCGGATTCGAGAAATTCTCTTACTTCACGACCACGTTCACCTATTAATGCGACAACATTCACATCAGCATCGCTTGAATTCGCAATATCACCGAGAAGAACACTTTTTCCCACACCGCTTCCGGCAAAGATTCCAACTCTCTGTCCCCTGCCGCAGGTTAAAATGCCGTCTATCGACCTGATTCCAAGAGCTAAAGGCTTTGTTATCTTTTCTCTGCTTAAAGCCGGCGGGCTGTTCGCATCCAGTGCTTGTTTATCTTTACCTTCCAGCGGGCCTTTATTGTCAATCGGCTCACCAAGTCCGTTTAAAACTCGACCAAGTACTTTTTCACTCAGCATAATATATCGCGGTGCAGTTAACGATGTAACTATGTCCCCGGGTGAAATGCCGGAGATATGCTCTAACGGCAGAAGAATCAAATGGTCATGCTGGAAACCCACTACTTCAGCTAAAACACGTTTGCCATCACGAATGTTTATACAACATAACTCACCAAGCCCGACTGATGGGCCGCTCGACTCAACTGTAAGACCTGATACTCTTACAATCGAGCCGCAGCAATTGTGAGTATTCGTGTTATTGAGAACATTGTGATATCTTGCGAAGTCAATCATGCTATCGCTTTCACATTCTGTCTCACAAATTGTATCAGGCATATTTACCATAGTATTATTTGTTATTGCGTATTCTTCAGAGCTTTTTCTATTTGCTCGAGCTGGTCGTTAATCAATGAAATAATTGATCCTTTGGAAGTTTTTACAATACATTCGGCACGCCCCACATTAGGATCAGCTACGAGAGTAACCCCTGAAGGTATCGTGCTTGTATCTTTGTTCATAAATTCATTGCACTGCTCATAATCATCAGGATTCAATTGTATGACAACATCCTGATTGGATGGAGAATTCTTCAGAATCTCTTTAATTATGGATTCAATTTCATAATCTTTAGAATTTATTTTTTGTGCCAGTATTTTTTTAGCGATTTCTATCGAAAGTTTCGCAATTTCCTCTCCACGGCGTGCTACGATATTTCCATAATAATGATTCACTTTCGCTATCGCCATCTTTAATGCGTTACACGCGGAGGAAAGTTCTTTTTTTTGCTTCTGTAAAGCTAAATCATCAGCCGGTTTCACAGTTTGATTTTCATCCTGAACAGGTGCCATATTCCTGTCAAGAATCGAAATCGATTCAATTACACTATCAAGATTTATCGTTATCTGGCCAATCATTATTATTCTTCTATAAAAGCAAGCTCACCAATTCTATTTTTTTCTCGAAGCATCTCAACTATCTCTTCCTTTGCGGCTGCAATATCTTCTTTCTTCGGGCTTGACATAAGAGAAGTTTCTTCTTCCAACGCCGCGTTTGCTCTTTCTGAGATATTTGACGCAATTTTTTTAGCGATTTTCTCTTCTGCTTTATATAGCGATAAAGCCAGCTTTCGTGAATCGATTCCTCTCAATATTTCCTGCAGCGACCTGTCTGTAACTAATGGAATGTCTTCCCATAAAATCATTAACTTCAATACAGTATCACCTGCATCAGAATCTTTTTCTTTTATCGAGTTAACCAGTCCATCACGAACATCTTTTCTGAGATTTCTTAATATGACCGCAACTTTACGCAATGGATGTTCCACTTGAGAACCTCCGGATGCATTTGCTTCATTGGTCAATGTTTCGAGTTTTTTGCATACAGTTTCCGCAATTCTCATTTTGGCTTCTGGTGTCACTGATTCGCTTTTTGTCATTCTGCCTATCGCATTAAACCTGATATTTTCTTCCAGTAAACCAAGTACATCCGAACTCTTTTTTGCGGGCAAAACAGATAAAACCACCGCAACCGCCTGTGGATGTTCGGTATTCAGAACAGAAGAAAGAACCTTTGAATTCGCTGAACGAATCGGAATAAAGGGATCACGTTTATGCAAGAGTGAATCTAATTGTGTTTTAATACTTTGCGCTTTAGCTTCACCCATAGAGGCTTTGAGTAATTCACTCAGGAAAACATCGATATGAAATCCTTTATTAGAAGATTCGAGCGAATGGCAGAATTGCTGTGCTATTTCGAAACCTTCATTGTTATTTTTCCATCCAGAAGCGTCAAGATAAGCCATTTCAACAGCAAGTTCCTGGACTGCCTTTGTGTCAAGACCTTTTACAAGTTCAGAAGCTGTAGCCGGATCGAGACTTAATAATAGCATAGCGGCTTTTTGTTTACCAGTTAATGACATTCACTTTCTCCTCTTTATGATTCCTGTATCCATTGATTAAATAATTGCCTTACTTTTTCCGGGTTGCGTTCCAGTGCATTTGATATTTGCTGACGAATCATTCCTGGAGAATTTAATACCTCAGTCGGAAGAAGACCTGCATTAGGTGTCCCCTGTGGCAAAACCTGAACTGTTTCTGCCTGCGCTTTTTTCTTTGCTCCTTTAAACATCTTGAGAACAAGCAATGCGCATATCGCCATAATTCCAAGTGACGCCTGGCGTGCAATCGCAATAAAATCGAGACCTGCTTTGACTTCCTCTTCGAAGACAGGTATTTCCTGAGGCGGAATTTTTACATCGACAACTTTGAGTGAATCACGCCCGGTAAGATCAAGACCTAACGCATTTTCTATAAGTTTTTCGACATCAGAAAGTTCCATAATTTTCGCGACAGACGTATTCGTATCAGTTGCGTTTACATCCCGTGGCGACAAATCCACAACTACCGCAACGGACCTTGATTTTACTTTTCCAGGTAAAATCGCTTCCTGCTTAACTGTTTTTCCGACCTGATATTGAGTAGTAATTTCTTCGGTTTTTGCAGGTGCTGCGGATTTCCCTTCCGCCGAAGTACCGGCAACAGGCTCAGATGTACTTTTAATTTCCTCTTTTGAGGCAACGCCTTTCGGCTCATAAATCTCAGTGACAGTAGTAATACTGTTCGTATCGATTACCGCACTGACTTTAACTTTAGACCTGCCCGGGCCGAGAACTGTAGTAAGAATTTCTTCGGCTTTATCCTGAAGATCTTTTTCGACTCTTTCCTTATAATCCTGAACAGTTCCAGAACCTGCGGCTATAGCGTTACCGGATTCGTTCGAGAGAAGGCGTCCCTGGCTATCTATGACCGTGACGTTTTCAGAGTCAAGTCCATCGACACTTCCTGATACCAGATGTGTAATAGCAGCTATATTAAGAGGACTGAGTTTATATCCTGGCTTCAAACGCAATACAACAGAAGCTGTTTTCTTGTTTCCCTCGGAAGAAAATATCGATTGCTCCGAATTTACAATATGAACTCTTGCATTAACGATACCTTCAATAACCTGTATGCTCTTTGCGATTTCATCCTGCATAGCTCTTTGAAGATTTGCGTTCTGAACTACTGGGCTTACACCAATTTTGCT
>CAZMPL010000024.1:13295-20642 GCA_964567805.1 uncultured Pirellulales bacterium
GGTCCTCGACTTCAACCGGGCGGTGAACCTGCCCTGCGCGTACACCAATTTTGCTATTATCAAGAATCTTATAGCCGCCCTGATCACCTGATGGAAGACCTTCCTGCGCCATATCGAGACGAAGCTGATATACCTGCTCCTGCGGCACATAAATACTTGTCCCGCCGGCACGTAAATCATACGCTATTCCTTTTTCTGAAATTTTATCTACAATTTTAGAGGCCTCTTCCGGTTCAAGATTATTATACAACAATCGGAAATCCGGCTTACTTGCCCAGTGAGTCAAGAGTGCGCCTGCGAGAATAAACGTAATAACTATCGCAATCAACAAAACTCTTTGCACTAAATTGACTTTTTGCCATACTGCTGATATTTTTGTGATAATGTCCATCATATTCTTTATCAATCATCCATGAAAATATTAGTTTTTATATAGGCATATTCATAGTTTGTTTATAAGCTTCGATTAATTTGTTTCTTACCCCAACAAGAAGCTTAAAACTCAAATCCGCTTCTGCTACTTCAGAGACAACAGAAGTGATATCATTATTTTTACCGGCCAGTAAATCCTTAATTGACACATCAGAAGCCTGCTGGCTTTGATCAACTTCGGATAAAAGATCCCCGATGGATTTTACGGCATCAGAAAACTGTGACTTTTGAGATTCCAATCCGGTTGTCTTTGATATATCGGGATTGGATTTTTGTATCTGGTTGTTTTCCAGAATACCTTTCATCGCGTTTTGCATGTTGCTGATATTTGGATTAATATTCATGTTCTCATCCTTAAGTCTTATCTTAGTAATTCGAGTGAAGTTTCAACCATTTGCTGATACCTTTTAATTACAGCGGTATTAGCCTGATACATCCTTGTCGCAATAGAAAGATTCATCATTTCAACAGGTAAACTAACATTCGGCATGGAGACATAACCGCTTTCGTCGGCTGCCGGATTATCAGGTTCGAGCACTTTTTCAAACTCCCTCATATCAGGAATAACTTCTTCCAGTTCTACGCCGCCCAAACCCTGGCCGGCTTTGAAGACAGCTTCAAGTCTTCGATAGGGCTCTCCAGTTACTGTTTTTGTGGTTCGGGCATTTGCGATATTATTAGATATAATCTCCATTTGCCTGTTCTGTGCTTGCAGGCCGGAAACCGCAATATTCATCGAACCAATATTATTTTCGACTGCCATATATTACTTCCCTTTATATATTCAGTTCCTATCTGATATCTATTGCTGATTCTATTTGCTGGTATTTCTTGTTAAGCATACGAACATAAGTTCTGTATCTCATTGAATTTTCAATCAACTGGCCGACTTCATTTTCCATACTGACATCGTTCCCATTTTCCTTAACAGGCGAATCTTTAGGACTGAAAATTAAAGGTTCCATATCGTCGGTATCTATCGAGCCTTGTTCATCAAGTGAATTAGCCAGTATTTCTTCGAACTTAATATCAAGCCTTCTATATCCCGGCGTTTCATGATTAGCGATATTGTTTGCAATTGTCTTTTGACGCAGGTTTTCGGCTTTGATTCCAGCATCGAGAAAATCAAATATATTTTCTGTTCTTGACATTACATACCTTTCAATATTTAAAAACAAAATTCAACATAGGAATTACAGCAAGATTCATACCAGACAAGCCAAAAGGCTTTTCCTGTTCAATTTTCTTCGTTTTTTTATAAAAAACGCACATAAAACGTAGTAAAGAACAGTTCTTTCCGGGAAAATTTGTCTGGTTTTTATACAAAAGGAGTTGCATTTCACAACATATTCTGAAGCGAAAAATGTATGACAAAATGCTTTTTGGGAGACAGAAAAATCGTCATAAACAATAATGATAATTAGATTCCAATGAAAAACATACCCATCCTATATTGACATAACAAAAATAAATAGTAGAATAAATATATTACTATTGTTATTACCACTAATACATTAGTTATTTAACATCTGAGCAGCGAATGAAAAGGGCGAGTTCCAAATTTTTAGTGCCATTCATAATGGCAACTGGAATAGTGTACGCTCAACCAAAGCATGTCATCTTTTCATATGTCGATCATTTCGAACCATTCGGGACAGTTGAAGAAGTCAACCAGATGACATCATACTGGGTTGATGACTATATAGCTATGGCCAGTAAACATACGGATGCTGATGGTCGTCATCCGATACACTCCTATTTTGTAATCTCTTGGCCTTGCATCCAGGCCGAACAGTTACATTGCGTTCTAAACAAACTTAACGAAGTAACTTATACTGGATATGGAGAAATTGACTTCCATTGTCATCATGGCTGGCCGAATGAAGCCATGCGTACGGAACAGGAAGCTACGGACGATCTCTTAAATATTATCTTTTTGGCAAAACAGCAATTCAATATGCACGGTGCCCTTCTTACCGCAGAACCGTTACCACAGATTGCTTTTAGCTTTATACACGGAATGTGGGCACTTGATAACTCCCGCTATCTTAACTCGTCAGGTATCCCTTATCATTACGAGTATTGCGGCGTAAATCGGGAATTGGATATTTTGAAGCGGGAAGGCTGCTATGCGGATTTCACTTTCCCCAACATGTCAGGCCCAATGTCACCTGTATTTCCTAATCTTATATATTATGCTGTTGATGATGACTCTCCTGCTTCCTATCAAAATATATCCAATGTTATCCCAGTCGAAGTCAATTGTCCGCGAAATAATAACTTAATGATAATCCAGGGGCCAAAAGGACCCACAAATATTGGTGTTAAACCTGATGTATATTATGATCCACCCGGCTTGAGAGGAATGGACTATTGGGTAAGTAGAAATGTATGCATAATTGGTAATAATGACTGGATATTTGTGAAAGTTTACACACATGGGCTTGACTGTGATGTTACTGTTCCTGAAACATGGGATAGTTATTTTGGGGATACGATAGATACGTTCTATTCCGATATAGAGAGGAAATATAATGATGGAGTAAACTGGAAACTTCATTATGCAAGCGCAAGAGAAATGTATAACATTATAAAGGCAGCAGAAGCCGGCAAGACAGGCGACCCCAACGATTACAGGGATTTTGCTATACCTCAATATGCAAATATGGTGATTTTTACACAAAATCTGTACAATCTAATAACATACAATACAAATTATACTTGGATTGAAATACTTGATATTCCGGATATAAGTAAAAGAATATCTATGCCCATTGTAGATATGTGTATCAAGCACTTTGATACAAATTCTATTATACTTGAAGCAGATAACGAGGGCGGCCCCCTTGAATGGTCTGATGCGTTAATAGGTACAGGAGAATTCGGAGAATTGCGTTTTGTAGATACCACTCCCTCAAAATACTATTACATCATTAAACCCTTTTAACAAATCTGTTAACAATAAACATTTCTACGGAAAAACAGGACTACATCATATTATTTCTCAAAAATTGAACCAAGTACGAAGAAATACAGTATCTTAAAATACAGGTTCTTTTAAAAACCGGTATAAAATTAAATTTTTGATGATATTAAGATCCTTATTAAGACTAAGTTCACGGATACATTAATAATAACTCGATTAATGTGATTTTGCACGAAACCAGGAATATTTAAGCAAAATGACCTTAATATGGATTATTTTACATAAAACAGAAGGAGCTGATTCAGATGTTACATAATTCCACTCAAGAAATAGATTGCATGATTGAAAATCATGATGAACATCTTTGCTATCTGATATCCCAGGGATTCCATATTAGTGATGCGGATGAGTACAAAACCTTAATAAACAGGCCAAAATTCCGCTGCAAGCATTGCGGCCGTCACGCAAATAAACGCAAAAACCTCTGTATGCCTGAAAAATTGGATATTGAATATTAAGACCTAATACGGCCTGATTTTAAGTTATTAAAAAAACGAATTTAAAATCATCGAAAATTTCTCTTGAACATCTAAAACTTTCTTTGTAAAGTATGCGGATTATTCGCACGGGCGGTTAGCTCAGCTGGCTAGAGCGCCTGCTTTACACGCAGGAAGTCACAGGTCCGAATCCTGTACTGCCCATTAAAAAAACTCGTTATTGATGGAAAAATGCATTTTTTTACTATTAAATAATTCACAAAAAGGTGCAATATGATTCGAGGGAAATCTGCAACATTATTATTAAAATTACTAATTATATTAATTTCTGTAATTTTTCTTTGTACCATTACTCATAATACTTCCAATGCGTATGAATCTGATCCGAATGTAATAAAAAGCACAAAAACTTCTGAAATAAAAGTGGCTGCTGTTCAATGTTCTTCGATTTTGGGTGATATTGAGGCAAATCGTAATAAAATAACCAGTCTTGTTACAGAAGCAGCGAAAAACGGGGCGAAAATCATTGTTCTTCCGGAAACCTGTATTACAGGTTATTTATCGCAGGATTTAAAGACAAACTGGCACATCGAAGGAAAACCAATAGAAAAAGCTTATAAAGGAAAAAATCCCCAAGGTTTTGCGGAGGAAATACCCGGGCCTTCTACAAATCATTTTTGCAAACTGGCAAAGGATTTAGGTGTTTATATTACTGTGCCGCTATTAGAAGTAGATTATAAAACACAATCAGAGAATGAAACGACTGAACCAGATAAAGCCGCAATTTACTATAATACCGTTTGCCTGGTTTCCCCCAAAGGCGAGATTGCCGCACATTACAGAAAATTGACACCATGGCCGCATCCTGAGAAATCATGGGCTACAGCGGGTGACCGTGGTGTACAGATTTACGATACTGAATATGGACGTGTAGGTTTGGCGATATGCTATGACATACATACAATTCTCGAAAAATACAAACCATATAAAGTATGGGCATTGCTTTATCCGATAGCCTGGGTTGACGAAAGTCACCCTGCTCACTGGTTCTGGTATGAACTGCCGGACAAGGCTAAACAATACAATCATTATATAATTGGAGCAAACTGGAGCGTCGATAAAAAACAAGACTGGTTTGGTTATGGATTTTCCGAAATCTTATCTCCTGATGGAGAAATATTAGCTAACTCAAATCGTCTTTATGGCTCAGATATAATATATGCTGCTATCAAAACAGCCCCTTTCAAATCACAATAGTACAAAAAGATACACTCTTATTGAACCGGACAAAGTACTTTTTTTATAAATTTTGAAACAGGTACTTTAAAACAGGCATTACAAGAGTATAATCATGGAAATGTTTAATTGATTTAAATTCAATCCAAACAAAAATTAAGACTTTTTCGAAAGGATATCAGTCATGAGAAAAAGAACGATATTATCACGTCTTGTTTGTTCCATATTAGTTTTTTTCATGATTTATACCGCACAGGCACAGACAGACACTTCGGAACCTGTAATTGGTAAATCAGCTCGATATTGCAATCCCCTGCCGATGGTCTCCGGTCAGGGCGGCAATGCCAGCGGTGACGTCAGCGTAATTAAGGAAGGAAATAAATATTATATGTATTGTACCGGCGGCGGAGCATGGATTACCGAAGACCTGCTTAACTGGACCTACCAGCGTGTCGCCAATGTCCCGGTCGCTCCTCATGTATTCAAATACAACGGCAGTTTCTACATGGCCGGTAATGACGGCAGCCATAACGGCACACAGAGCCGCGAAGGTGTAGTTTACAAAGCCGATAATCCACTCGGTCCATTCGTCAGCATAGGTGAATGGAAGAACACCGGCTGGGTTGAGAATGGCTGGAATGGCGCGTTCGATGTCGATATGTTCCTCGACGACGATAACAAGCCGTATCTCTACTACTCAGGTCGCGGCGTTAGCGGCATATATGGTGTACCGCTCGACCCGAATGATATTACTAAATTAGCCGCAAAGCCAACACATCTATTCTCATTCAATTCCAACCATGTTTGGGAACGCTATGGTGAAATGAACGAATACCCCGATGTCGCATGGGTAGAAGGTCCCTGGATGCTGAAACATAATGGAATCTATTACATGCAATATTCCGCTTCAGGTACACAATGGAAAACTTATGCCGAAGGTTATTATATGGGCAAGTCCCCTCTCGGACCATTCACATATGCACCGAACAATCCTCTTCTGAGAAAAACAGAAGGTCTTGTCACTGGTACCGCACATGGCAGTATCATTGAAGGTCCAGATGGAAATCTCTGGCAATTCTACACAATCGTATTATCCAATCCTCCGGGAGGACGCCGCATAGGTATGGACCGTGTCGTTGTTGATAAAGATGGTTATATGTCAGTAAAAGTAACTGATACGCCGCAATGGGCACCGGGTGCGGTGAAAGACCCAACCAAGGGTGACTCTGGTTCTATTCCTGTTACAATTAACAAGCTTCGTGCCATGAACGCACTCTCACGTTTTTCCTCACAGCAGACCGGACGTGACGCCGCTTATGCAATCGATAACTCAAGCGGCACATGGTGGGAACCTGATACTACCGACGCACAGCCCTCATTGACAATTGAACTGTCCCCCGCTACGGCTTACGATGTCGTCCAGTTGTTCACTGTTGATTCCTTACGCCTTATGTTCGGCGGCGGAAGCGGCGGATTTGGCAGAGGCGGAATGGGTGGAATGGGACGCGGCGGAGCAGGAACTCGCGGCATGGCTCGCGGAGGAACTGCTGCAGAACCGACAGCACCGGTAACACAACCTGCTCCGACAACACCAACAGCACCGACAAGACCAGCAACAAACGCTTATCAATATAAGATTGAAGTCTCGATGGACGGCGAAAGCTATACAACCGCGCTGGATATGACAAAAAATGAAGTTGTACGAAGTACGATCTTCGAGGAAATTCCACCGGTTAAATGTCGTTTTGTACGTTTAACTATGACAAACTGGCCGGGAAATTCTCTTGGAATAATCGAATTTACCGTTTTCGGAAAATCTGCAGGATCAAATCCGGCAGCAGCTCCGATACCATAATAAACAAAGCCAATATTTAAATAAATATGATTTAGAATTGATATAAGGAGATAAGACTATGGCTAAAGATACCAAGCAAACTTCAAAACAGAATATTATTGAAGTATTAAACAAAGCTAGCTCAATGGAATTACAGGCAATTCATCAATACATGAACCAGCATTACAATCTGGATGATATGGATTACGGCGAACTGGCTGCAAATGTGAAACTCATCGCGATTGACGAAATGCGTCACGCCGAGATGTTTGCTGAACGTATAAAAGAATTGGGCGGCGAACCAACTACAGAGAAATCCGCAAAGGTTGAAAGAGAACAGCCGATTGAAAAAATCTTCCCGTTTGACAGCGCACTGGAAGACGATACTATTGCGGTATATAACAAGTTCCAGGCAGTGTGCC
>CAZMPL010000025.1:0-20546 GCA_964567805.1 uncultured Pirellulales bacterium
GATAATAAGGAAAAAGCGGCTGAATTCTATCGAAACGCAATAGCTTGTGATATTTCGCAGGAAGAATATGAGCAGTTCAGTAGAGCTATTTATAATATAACCGGCGAAAAAGAAGAACCGGAACATGCCGAATCAGTGACAATCAAACCTTTGGTCGATTTGGATAAAATGCGTGCACAGGCTGAACGTATGCATTGGAATGAAAATGATTATCCAGGTGCAGAGAAAATCTACAGGCAAATTCTTGAAATTGCTCCGCTAGACCTTGAGAGTATGGTGAGGTTAGGGGAAGTTTATGAGCGTATGGGCAAAACTGAAGACGCAACTGCTCTCTTTGAAAAAGTCGTGTTTGATAAAGAAATGCGATTATGGTCGCCATCACCAGATGCTTATTACGGAGCAAATAGTGATTTAGAAGGAATTTATAGTCGAAATAACGATATCAAAAAAAAGATTGAACTCTTTGCCATAACAGACAGTGGAAGTTTTGAAGATATTAAAAGAAACTGCAGGAATGACCGGGATCTTCAGGAATTTCATTCGTATCTGATGGAGCAGTCTAAAAAGACACCGAATAGTTTAAAACTGAATTTTTATCTTGTGAATTATTTCGCCGAGACAGGTGAAAAAACAGGAGCAGAAGAAATAGCAGAAAAATTATATAACCGGCTTTCTGACGAGGAAGGTCACGTTACAAACAGAAATAATGCTATCGAGCTTTCTAAAAGTTATGAGAGCCTTGGTCAATACAATAAAGCTTTATCTTTTTTATCTTACTTCGATTATCAAAACGATACAGACACCAGTTTCGACAGGCTCGGTGAAATTCTCGTGCGTTTGTATGCAAAAGCAAACAAATTCGATAAGGCACTTGAGATTTGCGGCTTGAGACTTAAAAAAGATCCAAGAGGTTATAAAACAAAAGAAATTGCAGAGCAAATCGCGGAAAGTTCTGTTTTCAGTGACAATGGACCGCAATTAATTAATGTTTTTTTTGACACGATAAAAAATGAAATACCCGAAAATAACTATAATCGTTTTCGCGGTACTATACTGTCATATTTAGAGACACATCCTGAATTAACGAAAAATAAGCAGCCAATTTTTCCCGGAACAGATTCGTTAACCTTATTAAAACAGGGACGAATCACTCAAGTGCCGCAAAATTGCAGGAGTTACGCGGATTTCCTTGAGAAACTTGCGTTACAAGCTGATACTATAGCGATCGGTTCTTTCATGGGAAGATATGGAGAAAATATCAAATCTCCCAATATTGCTTCTGCGTCAAAACCCGTATTTGAAATTTTAGCCGAAGCTCTCGATGGAAAAAATATTCCTATGATAATTGACCAGAAGGGATACTGGGAATTTAATGAGGTTGGTGATAAAAACAGGAGATTTCAATATGCTGCATCAGGAGGCTTAATCTGGGAATTCGAGGGATTTTATCCGCGAAATAATGAATCTAATATGCGATTACACGGTTATATTCTCTCTATTCCATCATTGGAACGAGACATAGTTTCAATTCAGTCCACCTTCACTGTAATTGAAGCGGTTGATAGTAAAGGTAAAAAAGTAGAAATGAACCAGCCGGTAAAACTCCGTCACCTTATTAGCCAAATCCAGGTAGGTTTTAATGAACCGGAACAGAATATCGAGATGATAAAAAAAATGAAAGTGAATGCCGCGATAGCTGTATGTACAAAATGGTCAACTTTTACGATTAAGCAATTAAATTATGAACAGCCGGTATCTTTTGAAGATGATGATTATATTGTCAATGTTCAGCCGATAAAAGAAACAATAAAAGGTTCAAAAAGAGATTGGGATGTTCCTGTTAATATCAAAAGTAAAAGAATATCAACTATCTCGGAGCCAATCGAATTAAAACATGAAATGTTCTATATTACTCCGGAAGGTAAGGAACCAATATATACTTTCGGTGGAATTATGAAATATGAAAGCGAATCCAATATAAGGATTCATACAGAGAATAGTTCGATTGACCCGGCGAAAACTTCATTTGAAATAAGACTGCCCGCCAAAATTGAAATTATTCCATTCGAGCTGACATTTAATAACATTCCTGTTATTCGTTAAAAATTGCGAATCATCCATTAATTTGTTTTAGATAAGATCAAGCAATTGCGGAATGAATAGCGACAATGCCGGGATGTAAGTTATAAGCATTAGTGCTACTATCATAGCTGCGTAGAATGGCAGTAACGACGGAAGTACCTTGCTTATGGTTGTTTGTCCAACGCCGCAGCCTACGAATAAACATGTACCCACAGGTGGTGTGCAAATTCCGATACATAGATTCGCAATCATTATCAAACCGAAATGAATCGGATTTACGCCGAGTGCTTTAACTACCGGTAGGAAAATAGGAGTGAAAATCAGGACCGCCGGAGTCATATCCATGAATGTTCCGACAAATAATAGCAGGACATTGATAATTAACAGGATTACGAATTTATTGTCCGAAAGGCCCATTAAAGCGGCACTGACATTTTGTGGAATGTTTTCAATCGTCATTATCCATGACATTCCAATCGAAGCTGCGATAAGAAGCATGACAACGGAAGTAGTTATTCCAGCCTGAAGAAAAATTTCCGGTAAATCTTTAATTTTAATTTCCCGGTAAACGATGACCGCAAGAATGAATGCGTATAAAACAGCAATTGCCGCCGCTTCAGTCGCTGTAAAAACACCGCCAAGAATTCCACCTAATACAATCACTATCAGCAGTAAACTCGGGATAGCTTTTAAGAAAGCTATTCTACTAATCGCAACCACCCAAACGAGCGTATAGAGAGCGCAAATAAATACGGCATTACTGACTGTAAGGATTCCTGTATAGACCAAAATAATTGTAATTACAAGAAGCAGGATGATAGATACAATAAACATTAACAATAAGAATACAGGCCAAAAACCGGCTTTCATTTCGGCGCCGTAGTTTCTTATTTTACTTATAATTCCACTTACCACCATAAGACATAGGCCAAAAACTATTCCTGGAATAATGCCAGCCATGAACATTGCTACAATTGAAACACCCGAACCTGCAACGAGTGCATATACAATCATAATATTGCTCGGTGGTATCATAAGTCCGGTTGTCGCTGCGGTTGTAGTTACAGCTACATTGAAATTTTTATCGTATCCCTTTTTGTTCATTTCCGGAATCATGAATCCGCCTACGCCGGAGACCGCCGCGATTGAAGAACCTGAAAGAGCACCCATAAACATACAGGTTAGAACATTGACATAAGCAAGACCGCCAGTGAAGTGTCCGACTAAAGTATTTGCAAAATCAATTAATCTTCTGGCTATACCACCTTTTCCCATGAACAAACCCGCGAGAATGAAAAAAGGTATCGCGAGAAGCGAAAATGAATCTATACCGGTAGCCATTTGCATTGCTACAATATCCGAAGACATATTTACAGATTCTATAATAGAAGCTCCTTTGGCCGGACCGAGTGCATACAAGCATGTAATAAATGAAGAAAGCCCTATTCCAATTGCTATCGGTACATTCATTAACAGGAAAATAACGAAACTGATAGTTAAAATCATTACTGATGTAGTTGATGTTTCCATATTAAAAAGAACCTTTTATTGATTGTTGGATTTATTTAAAAGATTGAAAACATTTTTAATGATTGTCTCAATGGAGAAAACCAAAATGAAAAAGCCGCTAATCGGGACAGCCATGTAAACGTAACCCATTTTTAATTGCATCGCGGGAGAGACCTGGCCGAGTTTCAGTGTTAATGCCACCAGTCTTGTTCCGCCGTATATCATCACGAAAGAAGCGAAAAATGCTATAAGCATATATACAATTATTTCTCCGATTACCTGATTTTTCAGGCTCATCTTGTTCACAAAATAATCTACTCCAAGGTGACTTCTTCTGATAAATCCGATAGCTGCTGCCAATAACGACACCCATATAAGGAGCATTGTCGCAAGCTCTTCGGTCCAGGGACTTTGATTTTTCAGAACGTAACGTGAAAAAACACCCCAAAGTACATCAAGGACAAGAAAGCCGATTACAAGCATGACTGTAATTTCAAGGAGTTTTATAAGTAACCTGTTTAATTTCAGTAGTGAATTAAGCATTCTAATTCCTTATTTATTTACACAATTTTACTCAACAGCATCGATTCGCTTTACTATATCACCGACAGGTGTGCCGTTATATGATTCGTACATATTTTTTACTTTATCCCTGAATGGCGCTTTATCGGGATAAAAGATTTTTACTCCTTTTTCCTCGACTTTCTTAAGGTCTTCGTCGCTTACCTGTTTCCATAACTGCTTTTGAAATTCCTGAGATTCATCCGCAGCTTCCTGTATGTACTGCTGGATTTCCGGAGATAACCTGTTCCATGTTTTTGTGCTTATAAGAATAATATCAGGAATTCTCGTATGTTCATCGAGACTGTAGTATTTGCATACTTCAAAATGACTCGAACTGGAAAAACTCGGTGGATTGTTCTCTGCGCCGTCAACAACTCCCTGCTGGAGTGATGTATAAAGCTCGCCAAAAGAAATCGCAACCGATGAAGCGCCAAGTTCTTTCATCATTTGAATTGCGGTATTACTTGACATAACTCGAATTTTCTTGCCCTTTAAATCATCGGGAGACAAAATTGGCTTGTCTTTAGTATAGAAACTCCTGCTACCTGCGTCGTAATAGCAAAGGCCTCTCAGGTTTTTGCTTTTTCCGGCAATAAGAAGTTCCTTTCCTACCGGGCCGTTTAATACTTTCCAGTAATGCGCCTCGTCCCGGAATAAGTACGGCAGGCTGAAAACGCTGTAAATTGGTATAAATCCTTCGAGCGGCGAAGTCGATACCTTCGTAATATCGAGCGCCCCCATCTGGAGCTGCATAACAAGTTCATTTTCTGAACCTAACTGTTCACTCGGATATATATCAAGTTTTACCTTACCGCCGGATTTTTCTTCGAGCCTTTCCTTCATGAAAACCAAAGATTTGTGAACGGGGTGTTCGACATCGAGCGCATGACCCAATTTAAGAGTTAGAACACTGTTATCTTTTTTCTTACATCCCGGCGAGGTAATGACAAAAAGTGTTAGTATGATTAACACAAAATTTCTGTACTGCATTATAAACTCCCAATTACATTATGTAATGATTTAGTATTCAGGTGTGCATATGATAACAAAGTTTGAAAAAAAATAAAAACAAAAAACCCCGCAGCGAATCCGTTCACTACGGGGCAATGAAAAAATCAATCCGTGATTTTACACTCATAATAGTTAATATAAACCTCTGAGTATATCACATAACTTCTCAGTGACTATCTTATCTATTCTAACATACTACTTATTCTCATCTGTAACAGGCGTCCTGCCATCATAAACAACGGGGACACCAAGTGCTCCCAATTCACGAGAAACATCTTCCTGAGTGCTGTCAATATTAAAACTTTCTTCAAAATGCTCTCTTGCCTTGTCTTTATCATTCCTGCTAAGGTAGAAATAGCCAAGAGCTTTTTGAACTTCAGCCGATTTCGGAGCTATTTCAAGAGCCTTGTTAAAACATGCTATTGCAAAGTTATCAACTCTCTGGTCCTGAAATTCCCGCGCAAGCCTGATAATATTAGTTGGTTTGTCACCGGCAAGATTCAAATAAACTTCAAAATTGTTTTGAGCTTTAACTGTATCGCCGCGATCAAGAAATAGTTTTACCATTCCAACCTGAGGCGGCATATAGACAGGGTCAAACTGCAAAGATCTATTATAATGGAATTCCGCGTTATCATATGATTTTTCGGCGTGATATAATTGTGCTAAAAGAAAATGTGCCTGCGGGTCTTCATATCTTCGTTTGAGTCTTTCTTGTAATTCTACTTTTTTCTGACTCGGAGTTACATTATCAGCAAAAGAAATCGGCTGCTGGTTTACACAACCAGTCAGAAAAGCTAATAAAGAAAGAACTAAAATATATGTAGTCCAAGAGCCCGAACATTTTTTTGCAATCAATATGCTTTCGACTTTGCCCGCCATTCGGACCTCCCTGGAGTAAACTTTACAAGGACGTTTCATCATTATTCCAATTATGGGTCACTCAATCATTTCTTATTTCTGATTCTCTCATGCAGTATAAATCTTTGCAAGAAAAATTTTAACAAAAAGTTAAAAAAAGATTTTTATTTTATAATCTTTCAATAACTTTTTTTTCATTACACAATTTATTTGCGCACTGCGCAGTTTTTATCAAACAAAAACATTCTGTTTTTTATTAATTTTAAATTTGCATTATATCGAATCAAAGTGTTTTATAAGATCAAGGCGATTTTTTACTTACAGAAACTGCATTTATAGCAAAAGCCTGAAAGCGAAACTAAATATTAAACTTTTTTTGTAATAAAATAAACATCTCGTTCGACTATTATTGCAAAGGTCCATAGCGGCGGACTGATAGAAACAAAAAGGAGATTCGCTTGCAAGTGATTGACTGGCAAATAATTATTGAAAAACATGGCGCTATCGTGTGGATGACCGCATACAGGCTTTTGGGCAATTATACTGATACCTCAGATTGTTTTCAGGAAACATTCATAAGCGCTCTGAACGTTTGCAAACGTCAGAAAGTGAAAAATTTTCCCGCGCTTTTGGCCAGGCTTGCGACTACACGAGCAATCGATATGCTTCGCGTGCGTTTGCGTATGGAGTCGAATAATTCAATCGATGAATATAATCCGGATACTCCAGAAAACAATCATGACCCGGCTAAATGCGTACAGAAACAGGAGTTAGCAACACAATTGCAAAAAGCGATTGTTCAATTACCATTACAGGAAGCGCAGGTTTTTTGCATGCGTTGTTTAAATGATATGAGTTATAGACAAATTGCAAGCGAGCTTAACATAACAACTAATGCCGTCGGCGTTCTTTTGCATCGCGCTAAAGATAAACTAAAGAAATCACTTTCAATTTTACAGAATCAGCAGAAAAGTGAGGTTATACTATGAAAGAAAAAAATGATATCCTGAACAAAGCCATCGAATCGTTAAAGCATGAACAGATTCCAGATGGGCCGCCAAAAGATTTGGTCGATGCAACATTGGAAAAGCTTAATCAGGTTTCCAACCAGTTTCCGGAAGAGCAATTCGATAAGCAAGTTGTTTCCAACAAAAGGTTTATAATAAACAACCTTTTCAAAATAGCCGCAGCTATCATTATTTCGATTTCTGTCGGTTATGCCGCTGGAAGAATTTCTGCGCCTAAATCTGTTGATATGGAACAAATTCGCGCCGAACTTGAACCTGCGATACGTGAAAAACTGTTTGCAGATATTCAGCTTGGCCTTACAAGTAATTATGTACAGATAAAACAAGAACTTACGGAGCAATACCTGGAAGATTTGAGAAATGTTGCCCTGGAAGTTCTGAATGCTTCGGGCTCAATTACAAACCAACTGCTGGAAGAACAAATACACCCAATAGCCGCTGCGCAATTTCAGGACAGACAATGGATTACGGCGGAATTCAACCAGACAAGGCAGAATTTGGCGGTAATTGCAAAATTTTTAACAAGTCCAGATTTTGATAATACAATCACAAACGAACCTGGAAATCAAGATTACTATAATCAAGGAGAGAACTATGAAAACTTCATTCAGAACAATTAAAATATCTATTTTTACAATTATTATCACCTGTTGCTTTACTTTCGCAGAAGAATCCTCAGGAACAAATTCTGAACCAGTATTTCCAGAACGACCTGTAAAAAGTAATCAGGAATCTGATGCTGCTTATCTTAACAGGTTAACTCAATGGCAAGCAGAAATAATACGTATCGCTGCAGAAACAAATTCTGAAATATCCCCAAATAATCCAACTCTTCCTAAACGGCCTGTGAAACGAGAAGGAGAAATTGATGCTTCTTTTAATAACAGAATTCGACAATGGGAAGCAGAGATAAAAAGTATTATAACAGCAGCAAATACTGAAGAATCCTCAAATAATCCTAACATTTTTCCACGACCTGAAAAACGCATGGGAGAATCAGACGCTTCGTTTAGAAATAGAACAGCTCAATGGGAAGCGGTAGTCAGACGTCTTACATCAGACGCAAATCAAGCAGTTCCCGTAAGAGTTTCGACTATCCCTGCACGTCCGGAAAAACGGTCAGGCGAATCTGATGCATCCTATCAGAATCGACTTCGTACATGGGAATTTGAAGTCAGAAGAATAACTTCCGCTCAAACCACGGAACAAAAAGACGCTGAATTGAGAAGACTCAAAGAGCAATTAGATAGATTGAGTGCTCAGGTCTTACCTACATCAAGAACAAGTAATTATACCAATACAGATTCTGAGAATATGCTTATAATCCCGTCGGGAGAAATGAAAACAGAAGACCTTCTAAATATCAACGAAGATATGAATGTAATGTCCCGAATTTTATTAAAAGAATTAATCAACACAGATATTACTTTACCTTCGCCTGTTTTTGGTGCACTCTTTACCAGTAATTATGGCCTTGCAGATAATACATTAAATTGCATTTTTATACAGGGCTATGGTGCATTATTCTTAATAAAAGCAGGTTTTCCATTATCTGCTCCATCAGAAACAGCGGAACAGCCTGAAGAACCTGATAAAGAAGATGTTGATTCTGTTTGGGAGCAGACAAGACAGCAAATTTATCAGCCGCAGGCGGCTTCAACTACATTCACAAACACCAGAGGATCAGATGTAAAATATGATGCACAAAGAATAGAAAACCTTAAAACAACGCTGATAAAAGCACTGAAACACGCTACGAACATTCGTACATTAAAACCGGATGAATCAGTTATTCTTAGAATATCAGGAAGCGGACAATCTATAAACATTATAAGTGTGCAAAAAGATGGAGATCAATCACTTATCATTTATGAATCTAATGGTATTCGACAGTTAGTAATGATTTCCGAAGATTCCGGAGATTTGGATGATTACATAAAATCTCTTTCCACGCCGACAGTAATTTTAATTCAGGCGAAGAAATCTGATATTGATGCTTTTTCTAAAGGAGAAATTGATTTGGAAAAATTCCATCAGCGCGTGCAGATTATTTCGTATCCTTTATTACAAACTTCCCTTCCATCAGCTGCAACCGGAAGAATAAGTTCGCCATTTGAAACGAGAGGAACAACTCCTTGGACATCAAGTTCCACTACCGGCAGAAGGACAAGTCGAACCTCAGTGGTTCCGGCTCAACCTGCAAACGAGCCAGAAAATTACAGATAATTAAAGAAACTTAAGACATCACACACCCCCAGTTCAATAATGAATTGGGGGTTTTATTTTATATATCGAGGTTTTGAACTTCGAGAGCGTGGTCCTGGATAAAGTTGCGGCGTTCTTCGACGTTATCGCCCATCAGGATACTGAAAAGCCTGTCGGCTTCGCCCGCGTCTTCGACTTTTACGTTTAGCAATGTGCGAGTTTCAGGATTCATTGTAGTTTCCCAAAGCTGGTCAGCGTTCATTTCACCGAGACCTTTGAATCGTTTAATTTCGACTCCTTTGCCGCCAATCTGCCTGACTCCCGGGCATATATCGCCAAGCGAAGCAATTTCATACGAATCTTCGCTGTTCGTGAGCTGGAACTTTGTTTCAATTGCTTCACCGGAAACAGTTTTTGCGGCTTTGAGCAGGTAATCATTGAAATCAAGACCATAATCCTTACTCAATTGCTCATTAATCTGGTTTAATCTGATTACTTCGTGAAGTTCTTCACCGAAGAAACGCTCCTCTTCCTGTCCTTCTATAGCGGCTTGCGCGTTTTCTTTCAATTCATCCATACGTTGTTCATATGGTTCTTTGTTGTAGAAAACTTCCTCATCGTTTTCAATACAGATTCTGAATTCCGGCAATTCGCCTTTCGACTTCGAATAATATTTTTCGACAAAATTATCAAAACGAATACCTCGTCTGCCAAGGACACCGATTAATCTTTCTGCTTCTGATAATATTTTCACCAGTTCAGTCAACTCCTTGTCGGTAATCTGTACGGGAGCACCTTTAGCCGCTTTGTCTTTGCTTTTGGATTTTCCTTCTTTCTCGTCTGAGTCATTGACATCTCTTATATAAAGCGAAGTTCCATCCAGGCCTCGTGTTACCATGCGTTTGCGCATCTGGTTTTCGCTGAGAATATATTCTGATTTTTTCTGGCCTTTGACTTTTATTTCGTATAGAGGCGGCTGTGCAATATAAATCGCCCTGTTATCCAACAATTGCTGCATTTGCCTGAAAAAGAATGTAAGTAACAATGTTCGGATATGAGCGCCATCGACATCGGCATCAGTCATCAGGATTATTTTGCCGTATCTGCATTTTTCCATATCGAACTCATCGGTACCGATTCCGGTTCCCAACGCGCTGATAATGGTTCTGATTTCTTCGTGAGCAAGCATTTTTTCAAGTCTTGCTTTTTCGACGTTAAGAATTTTTCCCTTCAAAGGCAGAATAGCCTGTATATTTCTATCTCTTCCGCCTTTTGCGGATCCACCTGCGGAGTCACCTTCTACGATAAATATTTCAGTAGTCGTTTTTTCTTTACTTGCACAATCCCACAACTTGCCGGGCAGATTCGCGGTGCTTAAAGCACCTTTTCTTCTTGTAAGCTCTCTTGCTTTGCGGGCGGCTTCTCTTGCGGCGGCAGCTTGAATGGCTTTGTTCAAAATTCTTTTCGATTCAGAAGGATGCTCTTCGAGATAATGTCCCAATTGCTCGTTCACGACTGTTTCGACGAAACTTCCCACTTCCGGGTTTGTTAAACGAACTTTTGTTTGTGCTTCGAAATGCGGATTGGAGAGTTTGACCGCAACGACAGCGGTTAATCCTTCTCGCAAATCGTCACCAGTAGTCGCCTGGCCGTTCTTGAGAAGATTATTATTTTTCGCGTAATAATTCATCGTTCGTGTCAACGCTGACCTGAAACCAGAAAGATGTGTACCGCCGTCTATATTACGAATATTATTCGCGAAAACCAGCACGTTTTCTGTATAGCTATCGTTATATTGCATCGCGACTTCACAACTGAGTTTCGCGTCTGTATCTTCTTTAGAAAGATAGATAACGTCATTGTGAAGTATTGCTTTGCCTTCATTGAGATGTTTTATAAAGGCTTTTATACCTTCATTAAACTGAAAGACTTCTTTTTTCTTGTTTCTGTCGTCCCTGAATGACATTTTCAATCCGCCGTTCAAATATGCCATTTCACGAATTCTCTTCAGAAGTGTATCGTATGCGAATTCGTTATCGCCGAAAATTTCTTCATCCGGCTTGAATGTAATTTTTGTTCCGCGTTTTGTTGTAGGACCAACTTCCTTCACATGGCCTTTTGCGATTCCTCTTACACATGTGAATTGATAATGCTTGCCGTCGCGATAATAAACATCCGCTTCGACCCATTCACTAAGAGCGTTTACTACGCTTATACCTACGCCGTGCAAACCACCGGCAACTTTATAACTGTCATTATCGAACTTACCACCGGCGTGGAGAGTTGTCATTACAACTTCCAATGCGCTGACTTTGGCTTCTTTATGTATTTCGACCGGGATTCCTCGGCCGTTATCTTCGACTGAGCAGCTTCCATCCGGATAAATATGAATATCAATCTGGTCGCATGCGCCGGCGAGCGCTTCGTCAATCGAATTGTCAACTACTTCATAAACCAGGTGGTGAAGTCCGTTTGTTCCGGTATCACCGATATACATATCGGGACGCTTGCGAACGGCTTCCAGGCCACCAAGAATTTTTATATTACTTGCATCATAATTATGGCTTTGCATATATTTTCTCTTATCTTTTTAAAGAAGTTTTATCTTCGTTAATTTTGCTCTTGGACATTCTTTCTGAAACTCTTTGAGAATTGCCGGACTGCACAAATGCAATTCATATTTGTACGAAGGGGAATCGACCTTCACAAACAAGCTTCCGCCTGAAATATCCACTATTTCACAATGCTTGCTAAGCTCCTCCGGAAGAACCTGTTCCCAGATTTCAACAACATCTCCATATTTTTTCTGCTGCGGAGCAACTTGTCCAGAGATAAACTGCTCGACAACCTGACCGATTCCAACGAATCTGTCATATCTTTTTTTCTGTCTGCCTTTTACGGCTTGTTCTATTCTCTCGATTTCTTCCATAAAATCCGGGAAAATTCAAAATCAATTTGAATGCTTATTAACTATCCTAAATTTATCGGCATAAGAACGTACAATAAATCAGTCCCGCTCTTAATCAAACCCGGCCTGTCCGGCTGGCCAAGTTCCAGCTCGAAATCAGGTGATTTAATTACACGCAGCACATCAATTAAAAACTGCGGATTAAATCCTATATCTATTGAGTCGCCTTTATAATCTATCGCCATTTCAACTTGAGCATCGCCTGTTTCAGGTGCCCTGCCGGAGAAGATAAGCTTATCATTTTGAATCGAGAGCTTGATACTTCTCGATTCATCGCTGGTAAGCAAAGAGGCTCTTCGAACAGCACTGAGAACGATTTCAGTTGAAAGAGTTAGTTTCTTTTCATAATCAGTTGGAATAATATCCTCATATTTCGGGAAATTACCTTCAACGAGGTTCGAACTGATAACAACGTTGGCACAACTTATCAGAATCTGGTTCTCGACCGGTTTTGCGGAAACAACATCTTTTTCACTGCTTCCGATTTTATCCAGCAAACCCATCGCTTTAGCCGGAACTATAATACTGATTACTCCATCTTCTTTTTTCGGAGAAGCGGATAAAGTGACTTTGCTTCTTGCCAGTCTGCGGCCGTCAGTTGCGACGAGGAACATCTTTTTGTCTTTAATTTCCCACAACACGCCGTTTATAGCATATCTGCTGCTCTCTTTAGCGGTCGCGAAAAGACACTGCTCGATTCCCGCCTGAAGATTTACCAATGGAACTTTAATATCGGCTTCGCCGTCAAAAACGGGCACTTTCGGGTACTGGCCCGGCTCATGACCATAGATTGTAAAATGACTATCCGCTCCCTTTATCTGGCAGGTTCCTTCTGAAGATTCGAGTGAAAGAACGTCATCTACACTTTCGCGTACAACCGCTAAAAGCCTGTCGGCGGGTATTACTGCTTCGCCCGGTTCTTCTATTTGAACTTCGGAAATCAGGTAATTTATGCCAACTTCAAGGTCAGTTGCACAAATGCGCACTTCCTTTTCATCCGCGATGATTTGAACACAGCGTAAAATCGGTTTTGGTGTGCGGCTTGGTACTATCGACGAAACGAGACCTAATGCCTCGGCAAGAGCACTCCTGTTAAAGTTTACCTTCATAAAAACCTCTGAAATTATTTGCCAAAAAGGTTAAATATCAATTTTCCATATACTATAATAAACAACGTAATCTACACTAAAATCCATAGTTTAACAACTCTTTTTTTATAAAACTAAATCTGTTTTATTGCGCATTTTTGTAACTATCTGATGCTATGAGACTACTGAAAGAAATTAAAAAATCATTAATTTCAGAGGTTTTGAAGAAATTATGAAAATTTATCAAAAAAAGTGCAACTTTTTCACGTTTTCAACGTCTTTACTATTCAGAAGAAGTTATTATGCGCGAATTTTTTATATAGAAGAATGACTTTAAAAAGACGTGAAATGAAAATAAGAGGAAATTGTTTTATTAAAATATTCTGTTTAATTTCTGCTTTTGCTGCATGGTTTCCCGGCAATACAGCTATTGGACAGCATTCACAAGCGGTAGATACATTTATTATCGAAGGTAACAGAAAAGCTGTGCATTATCAAGGCGACAGGCTCGTTTTTTACGATGGAATAGATAATAACGCCAAACCAATCGCAGATGTTAATTGCTTCGAGCAAAGTATAATTTCATCAAAGCAGGGAAAATACTTTGCAACATGTTCACAATTTATCAACAGGACAGGCCCCGCATGTATTTATAACAATAAAGGTGAAAAAATCGGCGAGTTTAATCTTGAACGTCCCTGGAAAGTGTGGGACATATCTGATAATGGAGAATTAGTAAGTCTGCATATAGAACCCGATGGGCCTGATCTTTATATAAATCGGTTATCTGATAAGACTGGAAATATTTTAGCAGATTATAGTGACATTTTTGGAACTCATATATCCTTTACTTTGGATGGCATGCCTGTTGTATGGGGCGCAAAGTCCACTTCTCTCTTCTTCATATCAATTTTTGACAATAAAGGAAAAATTATTGATGAGTATAATTCTTTAGACTATATCAGGGAAACTCACTCTTCGAAACAGGCAGAAATAATTCTTATCCTTCATCAAGTGAAAGATAATCGGATTACAATTTGGAATAGACTCAATGATTCGGCTAAAACAATTGAGATATTGAACGGCTCAGATAATATACATGGCCCGGCAATTTCGCGTAATGGCAAATACGCTGTTTTACAAGTTTTCAGAGAGGAAATTTCCCTGATCGATGCCATTAATTGCTCTGAAATACTTTATAAAACAGTAGATGAGTCTTTCGCCGGTAGTTTTAAGCACATTCTGGATATTGCGGTATCTGATGAAGGAAATATTTTAGTAATGGGTCATTCTGAAGGTGTAGTTGGTTATTGTGTTATGGACAAAACAGGAAAATTGATCAAGTCGAAGGTATTAGATGACTTTGAACATGACGGATATATCTATAGGAATTTTAGAATACAAGAGTTAACACAAGATAAATTCGCCATAGTGCACAAAACAAACAAAATTGAAATCATAGATTTAAAATGAGTCTGGAGTTCTTTGCTATAAGATAAGTTGTTATTATTAAACACAAATAAATTATAGGAGACTGAAAATGGGAAAATATATAATTATCACAGTAGTGTTTATTTGTTTTATTTCCACCGTATCTCAAAGTCAACCGCCTAATATGGGCGTAGATATGTTACAAAATATGCTATTTGGCGTTTCCACTCTTAAAGGTGTTCAGGAAGTCTATCCGCAGGTGCAGATAGAAGTTCTTGAAGCGGCCGCGATACAATTGAGCTCAAAATCAAAAATCGAAACTCTTGTCCGCAATGACATTCAGGAACAGGTTGTACAGGCTTTACAAAAAGCAGGTATCTCGGTTGCGGCAAAATCCGATAGTGCCTTGGAAAATGCACCTCTCAGTCTGAACATTACAATTTTTATCAAGATAGCAGTAGCGGATCCTCCAATTTACAATACCTTTATATACACTGAAGCTCTTCAGTCAATCAGGCTTGGCCGTGACAATTCTATCCGTTCATTTACTCGAACCTGGCCTATGCAGCCTATGGGTTTAACTACTCGGAATATGTTCGTACTTAATTCGTCAAAATTGGAAGATACAGTAAAAGAAGAAGTAAACAAACAAGTAGCGGCTTTCATAAGTGATTTTCAAGCCGCCAACCCGAAAGCTGTCACTCGAAGTGCGGCTGGAGTTGATATAGATGCGTTAAGAAAAACATTGTTTGAGGACGCTTCGGAGCTTAGAGGTACTTTTAGAGTAAGAGACGAAAATCCAAAACTTCAGGCTATACAAAAACTCGAATCAGCCGGTTCGCAAGAAGCAATTGATGTTATATTGGAATTTTTAACCAATAACAGGATGGACAGAAAACTGAAACAATATGCACTGACAGCACTTGGGAAAATCGGAACTGAACCATCAATTGAAGCTATAAAGAAATTCGAGACATGGAGTCAAAAACGCTACACAAATCCCCTTCCTTTTTATATGGGATTTCAGGAACACGCTATAGATCATTTTGCTTCATCTGATGTGCAGCCATTGGCAAAAACGCAGGATAAAGACAATAAAACATGGGCTATCGTACGTCTAAGTAAATATAGCCAGAGTGATATTTTCCTAACATCATTAATTAAGGATGAGCAATGGTCCGAACCAATTTTAATAGATTTATCGGAAATGCCCGACATGCAGAATTTGCAGAAGACAAAGTGGAATTTCCAGGTAGATGGAGATACTTTTAAGATTACTTATGATGATAAAACTTATGAATCGAAAATAAGCGACGAACTGAAAGATACAGACAAAGATGGACTACCTGATATTGTCGAAGCTCGATTGCAAACTAAACCTGGAAATCCCGATTCAGATGGTGACGGCATATCCGATGATAAAGACTCTAATCCGCTTACTCCAAAACATAAAGAGACCAATGATGCTATAGAAATTCGTCAGGCTGTTTTTTCCGTTCTTTTCGCTACGACAAGCAGCCGGAATATGATAAATGTTGTTGACCGGGATGAATTTGCGAAACAGGAATATTATGGTTTTTCGGGTCCCATACTTAGAGTTTCTGAACATAAACAGGGAATGGTAAATGTAACATCAATAGATATAAGATATCAATCCGATGATTCTGCTACCGTAAGTATCCGCGACTATGAAGCATCTATGGCAGCCAGCTCACATGAAGCAAAACTTAAAAAGATTAATGGTAAATGGGTGGTAGTAGAATTTAAAATGACAATGATTTCATAAAAAAAGGGAGATAATTAAAAGCTTTCTGTTTGAAACAATTATTCTGGATTATAATTTCAGAATAAATTATACTAATTATGAAACGCATGTCATTCCCGCGCAGGCGGGAATCTATTATTGGATACCCGCTTTCGCGAGTATGACATAGAGAATAGTTTTGTTTTAATCGAGCATAAGATGAAAAAACTTTTAGCTGTTTCGTTAATTTTGTTTGTTTGCGGATGTTTTTTCGAAGGCTGTGTCAGGTCGACTACCAGGCCCGAGCCCGTTGAAGCAACTCAGGAGCAGAAGAATCCTGTGATAAGTTCCGAGCTGATTAAAATTCAGCAGGAAATAGTGGAACTTCGCCAGAAAATATATGACGATACACAAATTAAACTGGAAAACGCACAGGCGACTCTCCAGGATTTAATTGACACAAAAGCAAAACTCGCGGACGCAAAAATCAGGCTTGCCCAGTTCAAGGAAAGAAACGACCTTGTAGTCGAGGAACTTCGGGCTCTCGTGCA
The DNA here is from genome assembly GCA_964567805.1 of uncultured Pirellulales bacterium. GTDB lineage: Bacteria > Planctomycetota > Phycisphaerae > Sedimentisphaerales > Anaerobacaceae > JAFGPS01. The sequence goes on from CAZMPL010000025.1 coordinate 17,043, forward strand.
ATTTTACATAAATACAAGAGCAAAGTATTTGGAACAACTCGAGACAAGCAAAGGTAAAGGAAAAGAGCTTTACGAAATCGAGATAGCACTCAGGGAAACAAACATCCGGCTTACTCAAACTATTACTAAAATGTACCCTTCCGGAGTACAGGCAATAGAACAATAAATTCGAATCCTGTATCCTTTTATAAACCAAATAATATTTCTGTTATTAAAACAATGAAAAGCTTCGAATTAGTATAAAAAAATATTCCCTGTAAATAACAGGTTTTATATTCAAAAATACCCTTTTTTTCACTAAAAAAGGCATATCCGTAAAAGATTTTTTTCAGAAGTTAAAAATCCTTGACGTGCCGGATCAATAAGATACACTAAAAGGTTTGTTTCGTTTTTATTCTTCATTATATAAAGAAGGATAAAATTGTTTTTTTTTACGAAGGAGTAACTTTAGTGGAAGAAGCTATTGCAAAAGCTGGTGCTTTAATTGAGGCGATGGCGTATATTCGAAAATTTCTCGGACGCATCGTAGTGGTAAAACTCGGAGGCAGTATTCTCGATGATGTTGCCTTACAAAAAGAATTGCTCGCGGATGTGGCGTTTATGTCAACCGTAGGTATAAGGCCTATTATCGTTCACGGCGGCGGAAAAGCCATAACACGCGCTATGAACGACGCGGGACTCGAAGCAACATGGGTTCAGGGCAGGAGATATACCGACGAGCGTACACTTACCATCGCAGAGCATGTGCTTGTACACAAAGTAAATACTCCTATTTGCCAGATGCTCGAAGAATTGGGATGCGAAACAATGGCTTTGCATTCTCTGAGCAGTTGTGTTCTGTTCGCAGAGCCTTTACGTTTAGACGGACCGGACGGAAGGAAACTTGACCTTGGACTGGTTGGTAAAGTTACAAGCGTCAACGCCCAACTGCTGGCAAAACTTTGTGCCGCTGGAACGATTCCTGTAATTGCTTCAGTTGCCAAGGACAGAAACGGCGGCAAACTGAACGTGAACGCCGATACAGCCGCTGGTAAAGTCGCCGCGGAAGTAAAAGCTGAAAAACTTGTCGTTGTCAGTGATACGCACGGAATACGAAGGGATATTAATGACCCGGATAGCTGGATTTCAAGTCTTGACAAGAAGCAGATTAAGGAAATGATAGACGCAGGAATTATCACCGACGCGATGTTCCCGAAGGTCGAAGCATGTATGATTGCTCTCGAAGCTGGAGTTGACAAGGCGCATATCATCGACGGAAGGATACCGCATTCTTTACTGCTGGAAATTTACACTGACAAAGGAATTGGAACACAAATTATTAAAAATTAATTATGTAGGGTGGGGCTTGCCCCACCATTTTTAGAAAAGGTGGGGTAGAACCCCACCCTACTGATAGAAGGAATTAAAAAATGAATACACAGGAAACAATTGAATTATTTAATAAATACGTTATTGGAAATTACAGCCGTCTGCCGCGCGTGATTGTTAAAGGCAAAGGATGCTATCTTTATGATTCCGATGGCAACAAGATTCTTGATATGTTCCCAGGCTGGGCGGTTAGCGGGATAGGTCATTGTCATCCGAAAGTTGTCAACGCCATTCGTCAGCAGGCGAAAAATCTCCTGCACATGGATAATACGTTTTATACTGAACTACAGGGCAAACTTGCACAAATGCTCAGCGAACGGGCGTTCGGTGGTAAAAGTTTCTTCTGCAACAGCGGAGCAGAAGCAAATGAGGCCGCACTGAAGCTGGCAAGAATCTCAACTGAAAAGAAAAAATACAAATACATAACTGCATTCGGCAGTTTTCATGGAAGAACATTTGGTGCAATGACCGCTACAGCTCAACCAAAGAAATTTGAGCCTTTTCAGCCTGTAGTGCCGGGTTTTGTTTATGTGCCTTTCAACGATATTGATGCATTAAAAAATGCTTTCGACGATGAAGTGGCTGGTGTGATGATTGAGCCTGTTCAGGGCGAGGGCGGTATTAATGTCGCTTCTGCTGAGTATATGCGGACAATTCGTCAACTGTGCGACAAGTTCAATTCAAGAATGATTCTTGACGAAGTGCAGACAGGAATGGGTAGAACCGGAAAATGGTTCGGCTATCAGCATTATGACGTAGTACCAGATATCATTACCCTGGCCAAGACACTCGGTGGCGGTGTTGCAATTGGTGCTATGATGGCTAAAAGTGAAATCGCCGCTTCTCTTGTACCGGGCACTCACGCATCGACATTTGGTGGAAACTGTATCGGCTGTGCTGCTGCTATCGCAACGATTGAAGCTATTGATGAAGAAGCGATGATTGAGAATGCACACAAGATGGGCAAGTACACCGTTGAGAAGCTCAATAAGCTTAAAGTAAAGCATAGCATAATCGACCATATTCGCGGTAAAGGACTGATGATCGGCATTCAGTTGAAATCCCCAGGAGCGGCAATTGTCGCAAAGTGCCTCGAAAAAGGTTTGAGGATAAACTGTACACAGGATACGGTTTTACGTTTTATGCCGGCGATGAATGTCAAGGAAAGCGAAATCAACAAAGCAATAAATATTTTGGATAGTGTTTTCAGCGAGGGTTAAAAATGAAAGATTTTTTATCCATTAACGATTGCCCGACAGAATTTCTTAAAGACCTTTTAAGAATCAGTGCAAGATTAAAGAGACTGTATAAGTATGGAAGCCAGGAATCACCGCTTATCGGCAAAACGTTAGCGATGCTTTTTGAAAAACCGAGCCTGAGAACTCGAATCAGTTTTCAGGTCGCTATGACAGACCTTGGCGGTCATGTGATTTACGTCAAGCCTGAAGATATCGGAGGCATAGGAAAACGTGAGCCGGTAAAAGATATCGCGCGTGTTTTGAGCAGATATGTCGATGGAATCATGGCACGTACTTTCGAACACAGTACTGTTACTGATCTGGCAAAGTACTCGACTGTACCGGTAATCAACGCATTGACAGACTGGTCGCACCCATGCCAGGCGATGGCTGATGTTCTTACAATAGAAGAACATTTTACTAATATAAAAGATTTGAAAATCGCTTACATAGGCGACGGAAACAATGTTGCAAGGTCACTGGGATTCGCATGTGCAAAATTCGGAATGAAATTGACGATTGCGTCTCCCGCAGGTTACGAGCTGGATAAGGAAAGTATCGAACAGGCAAACCACGTTTTGCCAGGTTGTGTTAAGCAGATTCGTGATCCGCTTGCGGCTGTTAAGAACGCGAATGTTATTTATACCGATACATGGGTCAGCATGGGACAGGAAAGCGAAAAGCAGAAACGTATTAATGAATTCCAAGGTTACCAGGTAGATATGAACCTGGTAAACGCGGCACCAAAGGGTGTAAAAGTCATGCATTGCCTCCCTGCTTATCGCGGCCTGGAAATTTCAGATGAAGTCACCGAATCGCCGAACTCAATTATTTTCGACCAGGCAGAAAACAGACTCCACTTCCAGAGAGCCTTGTTGAAAAAACTAATGAGCCAGGC